>RFJM01000389.1 GCA_003694905.1 Caldilineae bacterium | reverse complement strand
CGGCGGCCGCCCGCGCAGGCTATCGAGATCCTTCCCCCTCCTACACCGGATGCCGGCCCCGTGGCCACACCTACACCCTCGCCCCTACGGGTCTATGTCAGCGGCGCGGTCCGCACCCCCGGCGTCTATCGCCTCTCTCCCGATAGCCTGGTAGAGGACGCCATCGCCAAGGCCGGGGGTCCTACCGACGAAGCCGATCTGGTAGCCATCAACCTGGCGCATCCCTTAAGCGATGGCGAACAGATCTACGTGCCCAGCCGGGCCGACAACGTCTCTCCTCCACCGGTGTTTTCCAGCCGTGCTTCCGGCTCTACCACAGCGACGCAAGACGACGCCGCTGTGCCCGGCCCGGTGGATCTGAACACCGCCACCGCCGAAGAGCTGGAGGCACTGCCGGGCATCGGGCCGAAGACGGCCGAAGCCATCATTGAAGGGCGGCCCTACAGCGCCGTCGACGACCTGCTGCGGGTCAAGGGGATCGGCGAAAAGACTCTGGAGAAACTGCGGCCGTACGTCACCGTCCGGTAGGGGCGACGGGTCGGCAAGAACGAGAGACAGGAGAGGGCGATGTTCAGCCTTCTGCGCCCTGGCGATCCTGTCTGTCCTGGCGGCGGCGCAGCTTTACCACTGTGCTCGTTTCATCCAGGCTCACATCATCCCACGTGATGATCTGGCCCCGGGCCACGGCTCGGGTCAAGCGGGCGCCGGGCGCCAAACCGACCGGCAGGGCGTTGAGACTGCCGGCAATCTCGGCCCGTTCGATCACCCCGTGAAAAGTATAGCCGCCGAAATCGTCCAGTTGCTCACCCGCGGCCAGGTCTCGCTTGGCAACGGTCATATTCTCGGCCACAGGTCGATCCAGCGGTGCCAGGGTCACCTTGCGGTGGAAGTAGGCCTCGGCAAAAGAGATGGGCGCCTCGATGAACCAGAGATGGTAGGGACGGAAGAAGGTGGAGTAGCGGCCGTTCCCAACCTTCAGATATTTGAGGTCGGCAGCAATGCGGGGATCTTGTACGCGGCAGACCACGAATACTCCGCCCGCCATGGCCGGTCCCTGAACAAAATCCACCACACCCGGCTGCGGAACCATACCGCCATCTTCCTCGAGCATGAACAGCTCGGTCACATTCTGCAGCGTGGCCTCGGGCCCGACCATTCCCCGGCGCATGGGCACGCAGCCGGTGGCATTGGCGGCGCAGGTCATCTCAAACATAGTCTTCGTGCCGTCGACATAGCTGGCGGTCTGGTAAGCATCTTTGTCTGCGCGGCGGGCAGCCTCGGCCACCGTGGCGGGCGTAGCCGCGGGATCCAGGGGGTTGTTTTTGCCTTTGCCGATGGCGATGGGCTCGAATCCTAACAGCCGCACGTACTCCCACAATTCCATCAGACAGCCGGGCTCATCTCCCGAACTCACGCTGTAGAGCACGCCCGCCTCTTGCGCCAGCCGCTTGAGGATGCGACCCACCGTCACATCCGCTTCGATATTTACCAACACCACATCCTTGCCATGGCGTATGCCCGCGTAGGCCGTCTCTGCAGCGCTGGCAGGCGAAGGTGAGACATCGGTGACGATATCGACCGAAGCTAATTGTGCGGCCAACGTATAGTCACCCGTCACCACCCGCTTTCCCGCCCGCACGGCATCTTCCGCTCGACCGGGAAGCTCGCTCTCGACGATCTGCTCGGGCGGCACCCCCGCTGCCAGGAAGGCGCGCCGGGCCAGGTCGGTCTTCGGATCGGCCAGGACCGACACTTCCATGCCGGGCATGTGTTCCACCTGGGCCACAAATCCACTGCCCATCCAGCCGGCACCACTGGCCCCGATACGGATGGCCTTCCCGGCTTCTGCCAGTTGCAATAATTTACTGTAAAGCATATTCGCCTCCTCAATCGCAGCTCGGGCCATCACCGGCGTCTCTTCGCCCGCACCACTTCCTTTGCGGCCAGGACGATATCTTCGGCCGTCAAACCGTATTTGGCCAGGAGATCCTCCGGATCGCCGGATTCGGTGTAGGTGTCGGCCAGGCCCACGAACCGCATGGGCACAGGGTAGTGTTCCGCGACGATCCGGGCCACATTGCTTCCCATACCGCCGTGCAGCAGATGCTCCTCGGCGGTGACGATGGCACCGGTCTCTCGTGCCGCCGCAACCAGCGCCCGCTCATCCAGAGGTCGCAGCGTGTGCAAGTCCAATACCCGGGCCTCGATACCTTCGTCGGCCAACATCGCCGCTGCATCCAGCGCGGCTGCCACCATGATCCCGCACCCCACAATGGTGAGATCATCGCCCTCGCGGGCGACGATCGCCTTGCCGATCTCGAAGGGACAGGCATCCATCGGGTAGATGTGGGGCATGGCCACCCGGCTCGAACGCAGATACACCGGACCCTCCCATGCGGCCATGGCCCTTACCGCCGCATGCATAGTTGCCGGATCGCTGGGCACCAGGATCACGAAAGAGGGCAGTCCACCCACCAACGCCAGGTCTTCGATGGCCATGGCCGTAGGGCCATCCTTGCCGAGGGTGATGCCCCCATGGCTGCCCACCACCTTAGCATTCACACCACCAATGGCAATATTCAACCGTAGCTGGTCGTAGCCATTCGTCAGCAGGAAACCCGACATGCTGGTGATAAAGGGAATGAACCCGCAGTCTGCCAGACCGGCGCCGATGCTGACCATATTACTTTCGGCCAGGCCGATATTGAAGAAGCGTTCGGGAAAGGCCTCGCGTACGGCCAGCGTCTTGGTGGTATTGGACAGGTCGCCGTCCAGCACCACTACCCGCTCGTTCTCGCGTACCAGCGCCAACAGCGCCTCGCCGAAAACCTCGCGCATCGGCTTGGCCGGTTTGAGGCCGGCTTTGTCTCCTAACGGCATCGTAGTTCCTCCCTGGCTCTGTCTGCCTCGGCCGGTTTCAACGCCCGACCGTGGTAGGTGTAATCGGCTTCGACAAAGGAGACGCCTTTGCCTTTGACCGTGTGAGCGATGATCGCGGTAGGTCTATCCTTGAGCCCGGCCGCCTGCTCGAAGCTCGTCAGCAGTGCGCTCAGATCATGACCGTCGCATTCCAGCACGTGCCAGCCGAACGCCCGCCACTTCTCGGCAAAAGGCTCCAGAGCCATCTCGCGGCTGATGGGCCCCGTCTCCTGATACTTGTTGTAGTCCACAATGGCGCAGAGATTGTCGCATGCGAAATGGGCTGCGGCCATCGCCCCTTCCCAGATCTGCCCCTCCTCGCATTCGCCATCCCCCAGCAGCACATACACGCGATAGCTCAGGCCGTTCAACCGGCCCCCCAACACGTGCCCGATCCCCAGCGAGATACCCTTCCCCAGCGAGCCGCTGGTGTTCTCGATGCCGGGCAGTCGCCGGCGTATGGGGTGGCCTTCCACCGGGCTGCCCACCGTGCGCAACGTCCAGAGCAGATCTCTATCGAAATACCCGGCTTCGGCCAGGACAGTGTAAAAAAGGGGCGCCGCGTGTCCCTTGCTCAGGATGAATCGGTCTCGCTCCGGCCACCAGGGATCGTGGGGCCGATGACGCAGCACACCCCCGAAATAGAGGGCTGTCAAGATCTCCACCGCCGACCAGGAGCTGGAGGGATGGCCAGACCCGGCATGCGTCGTGATCTCCAGAATCGTGCAACGAATGCGATGGGCTAACTCTTCCAACTGAGACAGAGACAAGGGCTTGTCTTGAACGGTCATGGGATTTCCTCGTGTGCAAATGAGAGAAACGGCGGATCTCAAGCTCTGGCCAGGAACGCTTCCACTTCCGCGGCCGTGGGCAAGGCGGGGATGACGCCCTGGCGGGTCGCCGTCAGCGCGCCCACGGCGTTGGCATACCGCAAGATCTCGGCCAGGCGTTCCTGTTCCAGATGTTGCCGCCAATCCGCATCGGCCGTCAGCCGCGTGAGCACCCCGGCAATGAAGGCATCGCCGCAGCCAACCGCGTCCACCGTCTCCACGCGGAAAGCGGGCACAAACCCGGCATCCCGCTCCGTACAGAAGAAACTCCCCTCCGCGCCAAGCGTCACCACCACCAACTCGGGCCCTTGGGCCAGAAGCCCGCGGGCCGTTTCCCTCAAACGCGAGGGATCGCGTATCGGCTGCGCTTCTCCAAGTAGCAAGGCGATCTCCACCTCGTTGACCTTCACCAGGTGCGCCTGGGGGAGCATGGCGTACACACGGGCCAGGGCTTCTTCGGCCGAGGCCCAGAGGCTGGGTCGATAGTTGACATCGAAGGAAATCAGCGCGCCGGCCTCGCGGGCAATGCCTACCGCTGCTTCGGTAGCGCTGCGCGCGGGCTCATCGGTGAGACTCAGCGAACCGAAGTGCAGACAGCGGGTCGAACGCAGCAGTTCAACATCTAGTTCGTCCGCACGCAGCCGCTGGTCTGCTCCCGGGTTGCGGTAAAAGACAAACTCTGCGTGGTGCTCGTCGGGCAGAGCGATGATAGCCATCGTCGTCCGCGCCTCGGCATCGAGACGCATCCCGCGCGTATCCACACCCTGCTCGCGCATCACGGCTATCAGGTGATGGCCAAAAGCGTCGTCGCCCACCTTGCCGATGAAGGCTGCCTCGGCACCCAGCCGGCGGGCAGCCACGGCCACATTGGCGGGCGCTCCCCCCGGTTTGGGATGAAAGGCGCTCACTTCTGCCAGGCGTCGACCGATTTCGGCCGGGAACATGTCGATGAGGAGCTCTCCAAGCGTCGTGATCTGCATAGAATCTTGCCTCTTGAGCGGAGGAAATGGATTATTTTGGGACCAGTCTGCTGGCCGGGATTCTGTCCAGCCCGAACAGCTCACCCCGGCGCCGACTCCGATCTCTGCTATGCCGACGCTCCCAGCATTTTTCGCATCAGCCGGGATATCTTGACGGCATCGGATGTGCGCATCACTCCGCGCAACTCGTCCCGAGGCACCCGATCCAGCAATTCGTAGCCGAACTTGAGGTTGCGGATGGTCTCGGCGACTACCGCCGCGGGATCTTCGCGATAGGGGAAGAGATCCAGGCCAAACCAACCGTCGTAACCCCACTCTTCCAGCCAGAACAGCGCTTCCAACGTTTCCCACAGATTCACGGTGCCCGCGATGATATCGTCATCGAAGAGCTTCCAGTTATCGTTCCAGTGGGTATGGAAGAGCTTGCCGTAGCGACACGCCAGCGAGATGGATTCGGCCAGATTCTCCTTCATCATAAAGGCATGTCCCATATCGATGTTGACACCAAGATTGGGGCGGTTGATTTCGTTGACCAGGGTCATGCAATGGCCGATGGTGGGCAAGTAGATTCGGGAGCGGGGTTCCCAGGCTTTGTACTCGATCACTATCTTCTGGTCGGGATTGTAGTCGCACCAGGCGGCCAGATTCTCGACCAGGCCATCCAGCGCCTGTCGATGGTCGATCTGGAAGGGGTAGTCGTAACCGTCTTGCGCCGGCCAGTACACCATCACATGGGCTTCCATATGGGCGGCGATGTCGGTGGTGCGCTTGCACAGATCCAAAGCTGCCTGTCGAAGTTTCGGGTCCGCGTTGGTGAATTGCCCGTACTTGAAGCGGGGGTCGACCCAGAGATGGGGGCAGAACTGCACGATCTCCATGCCCAGATCGTCCGCCAGCTTCTTCAGATCCTTGTAGTTGGCATCGGTCACCTCGGTAGGATAGTGCATCTCCAGCCCCCCAACCCCTTCGATGGAGGCGGCCAGCCGAAAGCGATCGGGGATGCTGAGGTCGGGCCGGTACCCTTGTTTGACAAAACGATCACCGGTGGCCCCCAGGAACCAGATGCCACACGAGATTTTGAGATCCTTCATGCTTTCCTCCTGAATGCAAAGGCAGAGATGCGTTTACCCCCGCAATTCGTTGTAGAGTACGTAGCGATCGCCGCGATGGTAAATGCGGAGGAATTCGACAGGAATGTTGTACTGAGAGAGCGAAATCCGCTCGATAAAGATCAGGGCATCTCCCGGCGCTACAGTCAGGCGTTTGGCGATATCGTCCGGGGCATTGATGGCCCGAATCGCCTGAGTCGCGCGTGTGATGCGAAGGCCATACTCCTGCTCCAGGGTCTGGCGCAATGGCCGGCGCGCATAGTCGTATTGCAGCACCCCCGGACAGAGCGCATGCACCAGAAACGATACCTCGATACTCATGGGTTCACCGTCCGCAAGGCGCAAGCGCTCGATGCGCGCAACCTCTGCCCCCGGCTCTATATCCAGCACCTTGGCCAGATCGGCGGAAGCAGCAATGATGCCGGTGTTCAGCACCCGTGTTTTCGGCTCGAATCCCCGCTGGCGCATATCTTCTGTGAAGCTGACGATGCGTACCAACCCTTGTTGCACCGTAGGATGCGCCACGAACGTCCCGCGTCCTCGTTGCCGGTAGATGAGCCCCTCTGTTGCCAGGGTGTCCAATGCCTGTCGGACCGTAGCCCGGCTAACCCCATACTGTTCCATCAACTGGGCCTCGGTGGGCAGCATGT
The DNA here is from genome assembly GCA_003694905.1 of Caldilineae bacterium. Lineage (GTDB taxonomy): Bacteria > Chloroflexota > Anaerolineae > J102 > J102 > J102. The sequence continues at coordinate 318 of RFJM01000389.1, read as the reverse complement.
GTCCGGCACGCCATTCGCGGCTGAGGATGCGCCTGCGCAACAACTCGTAGAGCTGTTGATAGAGAGGCACCCCGCTGTGACGATCGAGCAGGTGGAGATGGTCGGCAGGCATGAGACAGTCCCCTTGCAGGGCAGAAGAGAACGGCTTCCGGCAGATTTATCATAATGTCCGGACTTTTGCATCGTAACATGAAGGTCCGGGCCTGTCAAGCCCAGCATTCGCGGGGTGCATTTCAATTTTGGGGCGGCCGGGTCGCGGGGCCCCCCCGGAAAAAGCTGCGGCTACACCCGACCGGATCCCCTCACCGCATCAGCTTG
>RFJM01000388.1 GCA_003694905.1 Caldilineae bacterium | reverse complement strand
CCGCTACGCGGCCCCACCATCCAACTGCTCGAGACTTCTCTTTTTTGCGCACCACGCGCCACATCAATCCTTAGGTCGTTAGGCGGCGCCACATAGAACTTGCCGAGGGCGTGTTATGCTAACGAGAGAACAAATCATTCGATTGCTTCGGGAGAAGTATCCCCATTTGGCAGCAGAGTACGGCGTCAAGAAGGTGGGAATTTTTGGCTCCTATGCCAAAGGGTTACCCGACGAGACAAGCGACGTAGACATCATTGTAGAATTTGAGCATCCTATCGGGTTTAAGTTCATCGAGCTGGTAGAGTACCTTGAGCACGTGCTGGGCAGAAAGGTGGATGTGTTGACCCCCGCCGGTCTCCAAGGAATCAGAGTGCCTCGTGTTGTTCAAGACATTTCGGAGAGCATAGTGTATGTTTAAGCGGGCGGATAGAGACCTTCTGAGCGACATTCAAGAAGCCATTCGCCGCATCATGGAATACACCGGAGGGATGACGTATCAGGCTTTTGTAGAGGATACGAGAACGCAGGATGCTGTCATTCGCAATCTCGAAATTATCGGCGAAGCAACCAAGAATCTGTCGAAGAAGTTGCGAGAAAGGCATCCCAATGTTCCGTGGAAGAGCATGGCCGGCGTTCGCGATCGGTTGATACACCATTACTTTGGTGTCAACCTCGATATTGTCTGGCAGATTGTAGTGGACGAGTTGCCCCAAGTGGCTTCACAACTGGAAAGGATCTTACGCAAAGAAGGCGATCTCTAATAGCGGTCGGCCGACGCGCCTCGCGACCCGCGCCGCCGTTTCCGAACCGCGCCCAAAGGGCACCCGGAGAGTTTCCCCGCACACGGATCTTCGCACGATGAGTCCTTGTCATGGAGGAAGTACACGGATCAACACGGATCAACACCGATGGACTCCGCGTGCCATGACAGTGTGTACGTGCGAGCTCCCGACCAGGCCTGGCGCGATTCGCCGGGGATGCCGCCGAGGGAAAAGGCTGTGACGTCGCTCATCTGGGCCGGAGGAGGGTCGATGGAACGAAGCAATGCCGGTAACATTTCACTCACATGACCAACCAGTTACAAATTTCGCAGCGACATTTGCCGCCCAGCCCCCGCCGTCGAGGCGACGGTTTCGGGCGAACAGGTCGCACACACATCCTGCAGCCGACCCGCCTCCGCTGGCGTTTCGGCGGGCGGCTGAGCTTTTTCGCTAGGCCACGATTCCATACAAGAGCTAGACGCTGTAACTCTGAAATGGTATAATTCGTCACAACGCCGTATCCCGAAGTGTGCTCTCATTGAGGTGGTCCGATGAACAGAGAACAGGTCTTGCGCGATCTCATGGCCCTCCCCCCGGTGATGCAACAGTTGGTCGCGGATTTCATCGCCTTTCTGCGTCTTCGCTATGGCCAAGAGCCGTCTGAGGAAGAAGTCGAGGCCTTGCCCGCTTTGAAAGACGAATCCTTCGTTGGTATATGGCATGATCGCACAGATATGACAGATAGCACGACATGGGTTCGCACTGTAAGAGCACGAGAATGGGGCTGAGCCTGTGACGGAGTTTATCCTTGTTGACACAGACATTCTCATCGATGCCGGCCGCGGGATCAACGAGGCCATTGACTATCTCCAAGAACTTGAGCGTAGTACACGGCTTGCTGTGAGTGTCGTCACGCAGATGGAGCTCATAGTCGGATGCCGGAACAAAGCGGAACTGACGGCTTTGGAACAATTTCTCAGGCGTTTCCGGATTCTGCAGATCAACGAGACCATCTCCAGCCAAGCAGTCGAACTACTACAACAGTATCGGTTGAGCCATGGATTGCTCATCGCAGATGCATTGATCGCTGCTACGGCATTGAGTTGGGATTCTCCCTTTGTTTCCAAAAATCAGCGCGACTATCGCTTTATCGCTGACCTCGACTTGCTGCCCTATCCGTAGTAAGCTGCGGCCTGGTTGCGCCCTGCGGGTGCCTCGCGCCCCGGCGCCGTGCACTTGGTCATCGCAGTGAGCACGAAGGAGCGCCGAGTCATGGGAGTACGCGGATGAACACGGATAAACGCGGATGGATCTGGGAGAAATGCGCGTGCCATGACAGTGTGTATGTGCGAGCTCCCGGCCAGGCCTGGCGCGATTCGCCGGGGATGCCGCCGAGGGAAAAGGCTGTGACGCCGCTCATCTGGGCCGGAAGAGGGTTGATGGAATGAAGCAATGCCGGTAACATCTCACTCACATGACCAAACGGTTACATAGTTCAAGCGACATTTGCCGTCCGGCCCGCGGCATCGAGGCGACGGTTTCGGGCGAAGGGATTGTCAATGGCTCTCTGGTGTGGTAAACTGGTCGAGGACTAGTCTGAAATCGGGAGGCTCCTCTATGACCATTGTCGGCGCTTACGAAGCCAAAACGCACTTTTCTCAACTCCTCGAACGCGTGGCCCAAGGAGAGCGCATTATTATCACCCGTCATCATGTGCCTGTGGCCACCCTGCAACCTGTCCCGCCTCAGCCTGAACTCACGCCCGAACAGGTCATTTCTCAGTTGCGAGCTTTGCGGTCCCGTTATCGTTTGCAGGGCCTGGACGTGCAAGAGATGAAGAATCAAGGACGGGCGTGATGGAGGGGCAATTCGTATTGGACGCCTCTGTCACCATGGCCTGGTGTTTTGAGGATGAGGCCAGCGCGTACGCTGATGCCGTGCTCGACAGCCTAACCCATGCCAAAGCGGTGGTGCCCGCGGTCTGGCCGCTCGAGGTCGGCAATGTACTGGCCGTGGCGCAGCGGCGCGGGCGCATCGATCAGGCGGGCAGCGTTCGTTTCGTCACTCTATTGATGCAATTGCCCATCATGGTGGAGCCTGAAACGCCGCAACGGGTCTTTGGAGAGATATTGGCCCTTGCGCGAGAACACGATCTTTCCAGCTACGACGCTTCTTACCTCGATCTCGCCATGCGGGCAGGCATCCCTCTGGCCACGCAAGACAAGGGACTACAGCAAGCTGTGGCACGAGCGGGCGTCGCGTTGTATATGCGATGAGATTCTCGGCGCGAATGCGTCAACATGGGCGTCGCACCTTACTGGCCAGCCTGCTCACCCCCAACAGGGCTAACCTTTACGTCCAGGCGGACGGCTTCGCCGCGCTGCGCCCGGCTCGTCGCCGCTGAGCCACACGTTGGGCAGGTAAAGAAACTTCTGCGGCTCGTGCTATGGCGGGCAAGAATTGTATGAAGAGTAGTGGCGAAAGCGGCGGCGTTGGGATATGCACTGATAGTAAACCGTCCCTTTGCAGATGGGAATAAGCGGGTTGGAGATGCGACGATGCAAGCATGTTTGATGTAGAACGGATGTGAAATGCAGGCTGGAGTGGCTGAGCAGGAGGACGTGATCTTGAAGGTGGCGGCTGGAGAGATGGGGCGAGCAGAGTTTGTGGAATGGCTTGGGGCGCACGTTGTTAAGCAAAGGTAGGTGGTGTGTCCGCCTAATAGCGGTCGGCGGGGGCCTCGCGACGCGCCGGCCCACGTTCCCGAACCGCGGCGGCGAGGAGACCGCGCCAGGAACAAGCGTGCACGGCAGCAAACGGCGGCCCGGTCAGCCAACGGTCAAACGTTTGTCAGCATAGGGTCATGTATTGCCGTAGAGGTGTGGTACCATATTGGGAAAGTCGGTCCTGCTTTCTTCTAATTCCCTCCCGCGGAGGTGGTACCATGTTTCTCGACCCGGCCTTGCTCGCATGGGGCTGGTTGATTTTCGCCATGATACTGTTTGTGGCGGAGATCTTCACCGTCGGCTTCCTGTTGGCCGCATTCGGTGTCGGTGCGCTTGCCGCTGCCGTGGTGGCGTTTCTGGGACTTGACGTGCAGTGGCAGTTGCTGGTGTTCGTGATCGTATCCTCGGTGGCGGTGGTTCTCTCGCGCAATCTGGCCGAGCGGATCACGCGCAGGCAGGCTGTGGGCGTAGGCATCGACCGCGTGTTGGGCAAGCAGGCCGTGGTCCTGGAAGCCATCGACGATGTCCATGCCACCGGCATCGTGCGGGTAGACCGCGAACAGTGGCGTGCCCAGTCCGCGGATCACGAAATCATTCCCGTCGACACCGTCGTTGAGGTGGTGGGCGTCGAAGGGACACGGCTGATCGTACGTCCTCTCCGACAGGAAGACTAGCATACGGGCTTGAAGCAAGCACGTAGGGACTCGCGGCAAGGCCACGGGCCCTCGGCGCAGGCCGCCGACCTATCTGTCTATAGTCCTCTTTTCCCCGACTCAGGAGGTTCACAGTGATTACCGTTCTCTTCTTCCTTTTCCTGACGATCTTTGTCCTGATCGTCGCAGCCGCCTCAATTCGGATCATCTCCCCATACCAGAAGGGGGTCGTCGAACGCCTGGGGCGCTACCATCGCACGGCCCAGCCAGGCCTCACGCTGATTGTTCCCATCTTCGATCGCATGATCAAAGTTGATATGCGCGAGCAGGTGGTGGACGTCCCCCCGCAGGAGGTGATCACCAAAGACAATGTGGTGGTAACGGTAGACGCCATTGTCTTCTACGAGGCCACCGACCCCGTCAAACTGGTCTACAATGTGGCGGACTTCTTCGGCGCCGCGACCAAGCTGGCGCAGACCAACCTGCGTAACGTCATCGGCGAGATGGAGCTGGACCAGGCGCTGACCTCGCGCGAGATCATCAATGCCCGCCTGCGCGAAGTATTGGATGATGCCACCGACAAATGGGGCACCCGCATCGTTCGCGTCGAAATCAAGCGTATCGACCCGCCCGCGGATGTAACCCAGGCCATGCACCAGCAGATGAAGGCAGAGCGCGAGAAGCGCGCCAACATCCTGGCTGCCGAAGGCACACGCCAGGCCCGTATCCTGGAAGCCGAAGGTGTGCGGCAATCCACCATCCTCAAGGCCGAAGGCGAGGCCGAAGCGATCCGGCGGGTGGCCGAGGCCCAGCGCTTCAAGTTCCAGACCGAGGCAGAGGGTCAGGCCGAGGCCATTTCCTCCATCTATACGGCCATCCGCGAGGCCAACCCCGACGACAAACTCATCGCCATCCAGTATCTGGAAGCGCTCAAGGCGGTGGCCGACGGCCAGGCCAGCAAGATCTACCTGCCCTACGAGGCTTCGGGCATCCTGGGCGCGCTGGCAGGCATCGGCGGCATCTTCCAGGACAGCCGCAACGAAGCGGCGTCGGCGGAAGGCTAAGCGCGCGTGATCCCAGATCCGTCAGGCCGGGAACGAGCCCTCTTCCCGGCCTTTTTCATCTCGCGGCAGAGGACGCCGGGCAATACAGAGCAGCGACTGCCCCAGAGGAACGTCCCAAAGGCGACGCAGCCACCGTTCTGAGCGGATGAAGAGAGGGGCCAGACGGTTGAACCAGTCAAGCTGTCGCTGAGGAAGCAGGTCGCGTTTGAGCAGGCGGCTGTTCAGCCACCAGCCGGGGATACCCGCCAGATTGAGATACCCCAGCCTTTCGATTTCGAACCCGACCGAACACACCAGCTCGCGTAATTGCGGCAGCTCGTAGCGACGGTGATGTCCCAAGGCCAGGTCGAGCGTACCGAACATGTAGACCCCGGCCGGGACGAAGAGCAGCAGCCTGCCTGCAGGGACCAGCAGTTCGTACATGTGTCGCAGGGCCAGGGCATCCTGAGCGATGTGCTCCAGCACGTTCAAACAGAGAACCGTGTCGAACCTGAAGGGCCGCAGGGTCTCTACAAACTCGGGATCGGTGATATCACCCTGGAAGGCATGCACGTGGTTGTTGTTCCGGTGCTTCTCCAGGGTGAGGGCTACGCTGGCGGCCAGCAGGTCGATGCCCACGACCAGTTCTCTGTCCACGAAATACTCGGTCATATTTCCGATGCCACACCCCACCTCCAGCAGGCGTTGCCCCGCGAAAGCCCCGATCTCTTCGTAGATCCAGTCGTTGTAGCGGGCCACGGTAGCCATGCGACGCAGGGTTTCATAGCCGATGGGATCGGCGACCCTTGCTTTCTCGTGGAGGAGGGAGGCATCGGTGGGGGGGGTCATGAGAAAAGCGCGAATAGACGCGGGAGGAAGAGAATACAGCCCACAACGACAGCCGTCAGTGCCGTCAGCAGAACGGCACCGGCGGCGGTATCCTTGACGATACGGGCCAGAGGGTGGGGCTCCGGGCAGGTCAGATCGACCAGGGCTTCTACGGCGGTATTCATCCCTTCGGCTGCCAGGACCATGCCGATGGTGAGGGCCAACACTGCCCATTCGGTGCCACTAAGGCCCAACCACAGTGCCAGGATTACGGCGAGGACCGCGAGAGCCAGATGGATGCGCGCGTTGCGTTGGCTGGCCACAAGATGGCCGATGCCGGTAAAAGCGTAGACGAATGCGCGTGCCAGCGCGGCCAGCTCGTCTTTCATGACGCCCCCAATTGCGCCAGGATGGCCTCCTGTTTTGCCCACATCTCCGCTTTTTCCTCCGCGTTTGCATGATCATAGCCCAACAGGTGCAACACCCCATGAACGACCAGCAAGTCGAGCTCATCGGCCAGATCGTGGCCCTGACGCCGGGCCTGCTCGTGGGCGTAAGGCAGGGCGATGATGACATCGCCCAGGTAGGGTTCGCTCTGGGGCGGCAGGACAAACCCCTGGTCATCCTCCCCGCCCGACGGGAAGCTGAGAACATCGGTGGGCCCCTCGGCGCCCAGAAAACGCCGGTTGAGATGGGCGACGGTTTCGTCGTCGGTGACCACGACGGTGACACCACCTTCGGCCTCCTCGCTGACCAGGACGGCAGCCGCAGCCCGGTGCAGGCGTGAGATCGATACACGATCTCGGAATTGTTTGGCGACTTCAACCTCAATAGCCATGGGCGTGGGGGTGGACAGGGGGTATCAGGCAGCGGGCAAGGGCTGCGGTGGCTGCACGGGTTCAGGCCGCCCGGGAGTCTCGCGACCAACCTCTCCGGGATATTTGACGCGAGGATGGTGGATACCCTGCAAGACCCGCTCGAATGCTTCGCCGATGAGGTTCAGATCGCGCAGGGTGAGCTGGCTTTCATCGAGCTGGCCGGACATGAGACGGCGGTTGATGACACTGCGAATCAGCTCGGCCATCTCTTCATGCGTGCGGGGGTTCATGGCACGCACGGTGGCCTCGCAGCCGTCGGCGAGCATGAGGATGGCGGTTTCGCGGCTACGCGGCCGCGGGCCGGGATAACGAAACTGGCTCTCATCCACATGGTCGGAGCCTTCCTGCTCCTGGCAGGCTTGATGATAGAAGTACTCGACGCGGGTTGTGCCGTGATGTTCGCGGATGAAGTCGATGATAGCTTCGGGGAGATGGTGTTTGTGGGCCAATTCGACGCCGTCGGTGACATGGCTGATGATAATACGGGCGCTGGTGTAGGGATCGAGCCGGTCATGGGGGTTTTCGCCGTCGGTGCTGTTTTCGATGAAGAAGTAGGGCCGCAAGATCTTGCCGACATCGTGGTAGAAGGAGCCGACGCGTGTGAGGAGGATATCGGCACCGATAGCGCCGGCCGCCTCCTCGGCCATATTGCCCACCAGCAGGGTATGATGATAGGTCCCGGGTGCTTTCAGAAGAAGTTGCCGCAGGAGGGGATGGGTCGGCCGGGAGAGCTCCAGCAATTGCAGGCTGGTGGTGAGCCCGAAAGCCTGACCCAGCAGGTAGAACACCACCAGGGTAAAGCTGCTGGAGAAGATGCCGTTGACAAGCCCCGCTGCGTTGAGTACCAACAGATCCTGGTCGGTGGTGACGGCGATGAGGGGGAGGCGGAAGGTTATCAGCACGGCCAGATTGGTGATGGTGATCCAGGCACCGGCGCGCACAAAACTGTTGATGCGCTCTCCCCGCCCCAGGGAGAGGGCCCCGGCTAAGGCTCCCAGACTCATGAAGGTTATCAGCTCGACATTGCCCTGAGTGTGCCCGGCGACCAGCAGGGTGAGCATAAGAGTAGCCACAACCGCCACCGGCAGGTCGATGAGGGCACCGATGAGCATGCTCATGCCCGCGAGGGGAAACAGGTAGGGAGTAACCGAAGGTAGGGGCAGGAGGACCTTGGCCAGGAGGGCAAAGAAGGTCAGGATGCCGGCCAGGAGATAGACCTGGAGGTTCTGGCTCCAAAAGCCGGGGCGGCGCTGACTGACAAAAGCGGCGAAGAGAAGGGTGAGGAGTAAGGCCAGTACGCCCGCGGCCAAGTCCGAGCGCCAGTCGTGTTCCACCTCCAACAGGCCCAGGACATCAAGTGCCTCGATATCCAGGGCGTCGATACGGTCGCCGCTGCGCAGGATGGTTTCACCCTCGGCCACGGTTCGTTCCACCGGGGTGACGCTGGCAGCTGCGGCTGCTCTCGCCTCCTCGGTGCGGGCTGCATTGTAGAAGGCGTTGGGCTTGAGCAGGCCCTGGACGATGAGGGTGACGGCGGCTGCTTCCTGGTCGTTAAGGCCGAAGGCGATCTGGCCCGGTACGGCGCGCTGGGCGCGATAGAGTTCTCCCTCCCGTATTTCCTGGCGCATGGCCCGGTCGAGGACGCGGGTGATCTCGTTGGCCACGACTTCCCAACGCTCGTCGCTCAGCTCCAGCAGAACGCGCGCGGTTTGCTCATCGATCTTGAGGTCGCTGATACTGCCCAGGGCCGCGATCTTCTCCTCTTCACCGGCGTAGGGGTCGTTGCGGGTGAGGGAAATGAAATCGATGATCTGGGCGGCACGGGCAATCTGTTGCCGGGCGACACGGGTTTGGGGAGGGTCGAAGATCGGTTGAACGGCGGCAGCAGCCCGTTCGCGCGCCTCCTGGGTCAGCACTTCGCTCTGGTAGATGAGGGGACGCGGGGCCCGCACATCGATGGGACTGATATCTCCCACCTGGACGCGCAGGTTTCTGCTTTCGGGCCAGTCGATGGTCTGAGAAAGAAAGATGGCGAGGGCAACCAGCAGGCAGAAGAGTACGAGATTGAGGCGGGCGCGCCAGCGCGCGGGGTCTCGGCTCCAGCGGTCGAGGAACCCGCCGGTGGTCTGGTCGGTAGGTGCTGCCAGAAGGGGCTGACGTGTATCGGTCACGGGTGTAGAAGCGAGGGGGTTACCTGCCGCTCAGCAGTTCTCGCACGACCTGGTTCACCACCCTGCCGTCCGCCTTGCCCTTAAGCTCGGCCATGAGCCGGCCCATGACTGCGCCCATATCACGCATGCTGGAGGCACCGACTTCGGCGATGACGCGGCGGGCGTGTTCACGGATGGTGTCTTGGTCCATGAGGGCAGGCAGATAGCGTTCGAGAATGGCAAGTTCGGCGCGTTCGGCGTCGGCCAGGTCGGTACGTCCGGCGGCGGCATAGGCTTCGATGCTGTCTTCTCGCTGTCGCGCCTGTTTGCGGATGACGGCGATGATTTCGTCGTCGTCCAGGGGTTGGTTGTTCTTGTCTTTCTGGGCGCGAGTAATAGCAGCCTTGATGCTGCGTAAGGTGCGCTTTTGCGCTTCGTCGCCGCTCTTCATGGCGGCTTTCAGGTCCTGGTTGATGGTATCCAGTAGACTCATGGTTGGGAATAAGGCGGGGGGTAGAAGTAGTCGGAGGCGAGACGTGGCTCTGCTGAGGACGCCGTGGTCGCCCGTAGGGCAGGCAGGCGGCGCGTGGGCCGCCCCTGCTTTGAGACAGGGATCAGGTAGGATCCAAACAGTTTATTGTAGCAGGGTTTGCTACTTCAGTACGTAATAGGTGGCCCGTTTTTCACCGATCTTGAGGAGGATGCCGCGGTCGACGAGGTCGGCGAAGTCGCGACGCAAGGTTTCGGGACTGGTGTCGGGGCAGAGGGCCTGGTAGTCGCGATTGGTGATGCGGCGGTTTTCCTGCAGGAAGGCCAGGGCTTTTTCCTGGCGGGGATTGAGATGCAGGTGGGCCCAGAGATTGGCCGGGGGGGCTGCGCCGACAAGGTCGCGGCCGTGGCCGTAGATGGTGATCTTGAAGCCGGCTGCCGTTTCGGCGAAACGGGGCCGCTCCAGACCTTCGGCTTCGCATACGGCGATGATGCGATCGATGCCGTAGCCGAGCCGGTCGATGAAGCCCATCTCGGAAAGGACCTGGACGAGGGCTTCGTTGCGGCTGAAGCGCTCTTCGACCAGGTTTTCCAGGGTGACATGGCCGGGTAGGCGGCCCGGTGAATAGACTTCGAGTCGATCGCTGAACATGAGCAGGCGGATGCTGTCTCCGCGGATGCTGTAGTCGCGGTGGGCCACGGCATTGACGATGGCCTCGCGCACGATGGAGATGGGGTATTCAGGGGTGTCTTCGCGGGCGAGGCCGCGGATGCGCATGCCCCGGCGCATGTTGTCGGCGACGAATGCCTCGGCGCGACGGATCTGGTCGGGCAGGACGCCGCGCACGTCCTCGCGCAGGAAGTCGTCGCTCATCTGCTCGCCGGGGTAGCGCACGCAGGTGATCTCGGCGGAACGCAACCAGCGCTGGGGTTCGCGGCCGAAGAGAAGGATGCCGGCAACGGTGGGAAAGTACTCGCCCTGCTGTTCGACGAGACAGCCGCGGCTGAGCAGAAGGGAGCGGGCGTCCTCGCCGATGACGCCACCCAGCATCTGGGCATAGGCATTGATGCGCTCGGGGTCCAGATCGTCGAGGGTGGCTCCGGCTACGAGTTGGGTCTCGAAACCGGCCTCAGCCCGGTTGAGCAGCAGTCGGCGCAGTTCGTCGGGGAGGAGGGGACGGTTGTGGGGGCCATCCCGCACCAGGTATTGCCCCTTGATGCTGTAGACATGGGGCAGGCCGGGAGGGACTTCTACCACGCAGAGGGTTTTGCCGTTGAGTTCAACCGCCTGGGGCAGGGGGGCTATGAGGGGGGGATGGGTGAGAAGGGCAGCAGTGGTGGCGAGCTGAACTGTTTCCTCGGCGTCTTGGAGGCCGGTAGGCTGGCCCGCGGCATTGACGCCAAGGATCACGAGACCGCCTTGGTGGTTGGCCAGGGCCACCAGGCTTTCGGCGACTTTGCGGGCGCTGCTGCCGGCGTTCAGCAGGACGACCCGCTCGCCCGGTCCTTGCGCCAGTGCCGCCTCCACTTCTGCCAGGCTGTAGGTGGGTTTGGCTTGGGGAGACATGGGGGACTTCTGGGGGAGTGTGGGGAGTGGAGAGGGAAAACGGAGGATAGGAAAGGATTAGGGCAAGAATTCTACCGCGGCAATGCGCCAGTGTACCGGTTCGTGGATGCTCTTAGGTGGAAGCATCTGCACGGTCCAGGTGGTGCGAAGGGGGGCATTGTCTCGGGTCATGGCAACATCGACCTGGACGCGAGGAGGGTCGCCCTGGTCGAGGATGCCCGGTGCGGTGATTTCCTGAACGTAGGCGGGAATGTAGTCGCCGAGGAGTTGCTGTAGAGTCTCGGCGTTTTCGGGGAGCAAGCGGTCGCGTTTGCCATCGGTGAGGTAGGCCAGGACCTGGGCTTCGGGGAATGCGGGATCGGCAGGGGGCTTGCCCGAGCAGAAGGTGAGGTCGTCGGAGAAAAAGGGTTCGTAGTGGGTGTCGAGGAGGGGGGTCTCGCCGGAGACGAGCCGCCACCAGACCCGACGACACAAGTTGGAGCGGTCGTTTTGGGGTTCCCAGGCCCAGAGCATCTCGGGCACGACGCCCTGGTCCCAGGCCTGCCAGTCGTGAGGGTCTTTGTTGCTGAGGCTGAACCAACCGTAGGTGCGAGCATGGGCGACACCGTAGCCCAAGGTTTCGTTGATCCACCAGAAGAGGGAGACACGGTTGACCTGCCCTCGCTCGAAGCCTCGGACCAGCAGTCTGTTGGGGATGGGCTCGCCGCTCTGGGTATCGATGGTGTAGGGTGTGACGGCCAACTGTTTGTAGTCTACCTTCTGGTTGCCGAGGTAGCCGATGGCGTAGGGGGCGCGGTAGGTAGGGAGGAGGTGGTAGGGGACGAGATAGGCAGGGGGTTGGTCGGTGAGGGGGATGCTTTCGGCCCCGCGCGGTTGGTTCTGGGCATCGTAGACAATGCCGCCAAGCTGGGCATCGTCGTAGCGGTAGAAGACGAGCCATTCGGACTCGGGATCGCCGTCGATGTTGAGACGGATGAGTTCGCCCTCGGGCTGCCAGGCGGCGGGCAGGATCTCCTTGATGTCGATGTTGAGGGGGAGTTGGGTGGAGCCCATCAGGGAGTTGCCTCGACGCAGGCGCAACCCCAGCATGACAATGAAGATGACGAGGAGTACGCCCAGGATGAGGGCGAGGAAGCGACCCATGGTGTCGACCTGCGGGCGGTCTTATCCTTCCAGTAAGGCGAGGGCGAGGACCTGTTCGACGTGGCTGACGAGCTTGATATCGAGGGCGCGGCGGATGTGACGGGGGACGTCTACCAGGTCTTTCTCGTTGCCCTGGGGAATGATAACCTGTTTGAGACCGCCGCGATGGGCGGTGAGGAGTTTTTCTTTGAGCCCGCCGATAGGCAGGACGCGGCCGCGCAGGGTGATCTCGCCGGTCATGCCTACTTCGCGGCGCACGGGGCGGTTGGTGAGGGCCGAGATGAGGGCGGTGACGAGGGTGACGCCGGCCGAGGGGCCGTCTTTGGGGATGGCTCCTTCGGGAACGTGGATGTGGATGTCGACTTTGTCGATGTCGAAGTCTTCGCTGACACCATAGTCGGCGAGATGGGCACGGGCGTAGGAGAGGGCGGCCTGGGCGGATTCCTGCATGACCTCGCCGAGCTGACCGGTGAGGAGGAGGCTGCCCTTGCCGGGCATGATCATGACTTCGACCTGCATGAGGTCACCACCGGCCTCGGTCCAGGCCAGGCTGGTGGCGACGCCCACCTGGTCTTCCTCTTCAATGCGGTTTTGGATGTAGCGCACAGGGCCGAGGAATTCGTGAACGACGTCGGGGGTGATACGCCGCCGGGCGCGTTTGCCCTCGGCAACGCGACGAGCTATCTTGCGACAGATGGAGGCCAGCTCACGTTCCAGGTTGCGTACGCCGGCTTCGTAGGTGTAGTTGTTGATGATGTAGTCGATGGTTTCTGGGCTGAAATGGAGGCCGTAGTCCTGCAGGCCGTGTTCTTTGAGCAGGCGGGGGATGATGAATTTGCGGGCGATCAGGTTTTTCTCGAAGTCGGCGTAGCCGGGAAATTCGATGACCTCCATGCGGTCGAGGAGGGCAGGGGGAATGCCGTAGGGGTTGTTGGCGGTGGCGATGAAGAATACGTGGCTGAGGTCGTAAGGAACGTCGAGATAGTGGTCGCTGAAGGCGTGGTTTTGTTCGGGATCGAGGACTTCCAGGAGGGCAGCGGATGGGTCTCCACGGAAGTCGAAGCCCATCTTGTCGACTTCGTCGAGCATGAAGACGGGGTTGAGGACGCCGGCGGTGCGCATGGTCTGAATGATGCGGCCGGGCATGGCGCCGATGTAGGTGCGCCGATGGCCTCTGATCTCGGCCTCATCGCGCACACCTCCCAGGGAGACGCGCACGAATTTCCGGCCCAGGGCCTCGGCAATGGAGCGCCCCATGGAGGTTTTGCCGGTGCCGGGAGGACCGACAAAACAGAGGATGGGAGTGCGCATTTCGCCGGCAGCGAGTTTGCGTACGGCAATGTGTTCGAGGATGCGTTCTTTGGCTTTGTCAAGGCCGTAGTGGTAGGCGTTCAGCACTTCCTCGGCATGGGCAATGTCCATGTTGTCGCTTTCTTCAGGTGGCTGCCACGGGAGCTCGAGGAGCCACTCGAGGTAGGTGCGAACGATACCGGTTTCGGGGGCCATGGGGGGCATGGCCGCCAGGCGCGCGAGTTCTTTTTCGGCCTTGGCCCGGACTTCGTCGGGCATGCTCGAGTTTTCGATCTGCTCGCGCAGTTCGACGACTTCGCGGTTGAATTCATCGCCCTCGCCCAGCTCCTGCTGGATGGCGCGGATCTGCTCGCGCAGGAAGTACTCGCGCTGGGAGTTGTCCATCTGGCGCTGGACCTGCTCGTGGATCTGGTTTTCGAGCTCGAGTACGTCCAGTTCTTCGGCCAGGAGGACGCTCACGCGGCGTAGACGTTCCACGGGGTCCAGGGTTTCCAGAACCGACTGCCGCTTGGCCACAGAGACGGTAAGGGTGGAAGCGATGAGGTCGGATAGCCAGCCCGGATCATCCAGGTTCATGGCCGCGACGAGGGCTTCCTCGGGGATGTTCTGGCTGAGCAAGACGACCTTTTCGTACAAGGCCAGGACGGCGCGCATGAGGGATTCGGTGTCTTCGGCGATCTCGGTTTGCTCGAAGATGCGCCGGCCCAAAACGCGAAGATAGGGTCGCTCGTGTACGACTTCGAGGATTTCGACGCGCACCTCGCCGTGGCAGAAGAGGCTCTGGGTACCGTCGGGCATGCGCAAGACGCGGCCCACGGCGATCTCGGTCCCCATGCCGTAGAGGTCTTCGATGCTGGGATTCTCGATGGTGGGATCGCGCTGGGCCACGACGAGCAAGGGCAGGTCGTAGTCCTGGGAAGCTTCGAGGGCACGACGGGAGATCTCGCGACCGATGAAGAGGGGGGCTGCCAAACGCGGGTAGATGACGGTGTCGACGGCGGCCAGGACCGGATATTCCTGGATGGCGTCTTCCTCGTTCAGTTCGTCGAACGGGAAGTCGTCGGGGAGGTTGCCCTGCATGGCAGCGTTGAGGAATGAGAATTCTTCGCTGAGGTGCCAGACGAAGCGGCTGAAGTCACTGTTGTTCATATCTTATGTGTTTGCTACGCCGGCCGTTGCCTTGAAGTGGGCTGACAGTGCGGCGGGGTGGATTTTCTGGGTCGTTGATGTTGTGGTAGATGCTGTTCGGGTTGTCGCGCAAGCCGGCTAGCGAGTGCCGGTATGGGTGGGGGTAGCGAGCATAGGAGTGAAGACACCGTCGATGGGCTCGGCATGGTGCACCCAGTCTTCGGCGGGGAAGGCATCGGGCTGCAGGCGGCACAGGCTTTCGCGAACTGCGGCAACGACGAAGATGGAGCCTGTGACAAGGACCATGTCGCCGGCCCGTGTGAGGGTTTCGGCCAGTTCCAACGCCGGTAGGGCATCCTCGGTAATATGGACGGGTACACCGGGTACAACGTCGCGGGCCAGGTCGGCCAGGGTGTGAGGATCGGCAGCACGGGGGTGGAAGCTGCGGGTGACGATGATCTCGTGTGCCTCGACACCCAGGACTTCCAGCATACCGCGGATATCTTTGTCGGCAGAGGCGCCGAAGAGCAGGATAAGGCGTCGATGAGGATAGAGGGCCAGGGACTGGCGGATACGTTCGGCACTCTGGCGGGTATGGGCGCTATCTGCGACGATGAAGGGGAGGCGGCTGAGAATTTCGAGCCTGCCAGGCCAGTAGGTGTTGGCCATCCCCTCGCGAATGGCGTCGGGGGAGATATGGATCTCGTCGGGCTGCAGAGAGGCCAGGAGGGCTACTGCCACGGTGGCGTTGGCTGCCTGATGGTAGCCGGCCAGAGGGATGTAGAGGTCTGATAAGGACCAGTCGGGGCCAACGATGTCGATGCGGGAACCGGACATGGTGGCTTCGCGAATGCGCCAGGTCCAGTCGTAACGAGGATGAGGGATGTCGGTTTCTTCTTCAGGGTTTCCTACCCGCCACAGACGGGCGCCGGTTTCTTCGGCCACGTCTTCGATGACCTGCATGGCTTCCTGGACCTGGGGTCCGACGACGACGGGTACACCGGGTTTGATGATGCCGGCTTTCTCGAAGGCGATGAGGCTGAGGGTGTGGCCCAGAAGGTCGGTGTGCTCGTGGGTGAGGGTGGTGATGGCGCAGGCGCGGGGTTCGATGATGTTGGTGGCGTCCAGTCTGCCACCCAGGCCCACCTCGAGTACGGCCCAGTCGACGGGCGGGTCGGCAAAGTGCATGAAGGCCAGTGTGGTGATGATCTCGAAGGTGGTAGTGTGGTCGAAGGCGTCGACATGGGGCCGCAAGATCTCCCAGAGTTCGACAAGACGCTCGTGGGGGATGAGGCGGCCGTCAATGCGAATGCGCTCGCGGAAGCTGTGAAGGTGCGGTGAGGTGTAGAGTCCGGTGCGGTAGCCGGCAGCCTGAAGGATGGCTGTGGTCATGGCCGCGGTGGAGCCTTTGCCTTTGCTACCGGCGATGTGCAATGAGGGGTAGGCGCGATGGGGGAAGCCGAGGCGGGCATTGAGGGCACGCATGCGGTCGAGGTTGTAGGTGCTGGCGTTGTAAGGAACCTGACGCGTGCGGCTGTAGTCGACATGCTCGAAGATGGCTCGGATGACTTGTTGGTAAGTGGTCATGGTCAGGGTGATTCGGAACTGGCGCGATAAGTCGCCAGTCCGAGTCGAGATCGGCACACTGGCGTCACGCCCAAGAAGGATTGAGACAGCGGGATATGCTGACATTCTAGCCCATGCCATGGCAAAAGTAAAAGGGAGAGAGGGGGTTAGGGGGGTGCCGGCTGCGGGCGGGAAAAGGCGGGCTGGCCCGAACGCGGGCTGTGCACTACAATAGGCGATGTCATGGCTTCACTGTCGCCGTTGCAAACGTTGCAAACCTATTTACGCTGGTCGGCATTGCTGCTGGTGTGGGCGGAAATGCCCTGGGAGCCCCGCGATGTTCTGCCCACGGCAGCTGCCGCGGTTCTGACGCGGATGCAGAGCGAAGAACAAGGGCTGCCGGAGATCACTCTGCCCCTGGCGGCGATGCCCGCTGTGCCGATTCTGAGTCTCGATCCCAGCGCCAGGCTATGGAAAGGTCTGGCTCAGGCGGGGAAGGAACCGGTGTTGGTACGCTCGCAGGGGGATGTGATTCAGCCGGGCCGGCTAAGTGTGCTGTTGGCCGGCGGTGATCTGCATTTCCGCGAGGGGGTGCTGCTGACGTGGGCGGATGTGGCCGCTCTGCGCACGGACGCGGGGAAGCGGTATCTGCTGGATGAAGCGGCGCGCGTCTGTAAGGATGGGGCGGTGCTGCTGGTGCGCGAGCGGGGAGGAGATGCGTTCGCGCGCGTGTGGCGGCAGGCGCTGGCGCCGGGTCTGAGGCCGGGGGTGGCGTACGCGGTGGGACCGGGTCCGTGGCCGGAGGGTATAGAAGTGGTGCAGATGGAGGCTGTGGCGGTTTTAGAGGAGCTGTCCATGACGGCGAGTCCGGTACAGGCGGCGGCCCGACATACGCAGCAGTTCGAGGCGCTACTGGCCGAGCGCGCGGTCTGTCTGCGCAGGCTGCTGTCGCTTGAGCAGGCGTTGATCCGCCGGCCACATGATGTGGACCTGCAGATGGAAGCACAGGAAACACGAGAAAGGGTGGAAGAGCTGGAAGCGGAGCTGGACGCGCTATTGGATGAAGGATAGGTAGGGTGTGTTTTAGTTTGGGGGCAGCTCGCGGGCGGCGCGCCCCGGAAACGTCGCGGCCACATCTAACCGCACAGCCGCTCAACGCTTCCGCTTACCAGACCTTGCTGCTGCCGCAT
>RFJM01000387.1 GCA_003694905.1 Caldilineae bacterium | reverse complement strand
TGGCAATGTCAGCGAGTGGGTGGGCGGCTGGACCTTCGCCTACGACCTGGACGCCAACGACGCGCCTATCGAGACTTGGATCGCGTCCGACCCCCTGAAAGTGGATGGCGACGGCGACGCGCTGACCGATTTCCAGGAAAAGACTTTTGGCTTCAACCCCAACTGGCCCTCGAACCCGCGCGTGCTGACGCTGGCCTCGCAGGTGAACGAAATCGCGGCTGGCGGCGCCTACGCGCCCTCCGATGGCATCGTCGCGGCCGGAGAAAGCCTCTTCTACTCAGCCACCGTGAAAAACGAATTACTCAATCGTTGGGCGCAGGGCCTTCTGGACACGAACTTCCCGCAGGCGTTAGACGGCGCCACGCTTGCGTCCCGTTCCTTCACGCTCTATCCGCAGGAGGAGCAGACATTAACCGGTGTGGTCCCGGTGGCCTTAACGGCCGCGTCCGGCGTCTACAGTCTCACGCAAAGGATGGGGGCGCTCATCACCGACTGGGATGAGTTGGCTGGG
Source organism: Caldilineae bacterium (assembly GCA_003694905.1). Taxonomy (GTDB): domain Bacteria; phylum Chloroflexota; class Anaerolineae; order J102; family J102; genus J102. Next base: position 4,866 of record RFJM01000387.1, on the reverse strand, counting down.
AACGCGTTGCTCTGGTGGCCCTTCGAAGATCCCACGAACGCGGTTACTTTCGCCGACCGTTCCGGCAGCATCCCCCCACGAGAAGGCGTCTGCTCCGACACCAATCCCGGATCCGGCTGCGTTCCCGTGAAAAGCGACGGCGTCTACGGCGGCGCGCTGCAACTGGACGGCTCGGCCAGTGTGAGCGCATCGCTGGGCCCGGCAATGACCGAATTTGCGACGTCTCTGTGGTTGAAGACGGTGGAGGCGACGACCGATCTCTTCTCGCTGTCCTTCAAAAGCGGCGTCGTTACGGTCGCCCTGAGAAATGGGGCGGTGTGCGCGACCTTGTGGCAACAGGAAGAAGGCAATCCGGACAATTGGATAGGCCATGAGATCGGCTGCACCGCCCAGAGCAGCTTCGCCGATGAGCAATGGCATCATGTGACGTACACGTTTGGCGGGGCCATTGGCGGGCAGAAACTTTATGTGGACGGCCAGCAGGAGGCCGAGGGCCCGCTCATGCCGGGGAGCTATTCCAACCCCAACGGTGATTTCATCCTAGGCCGGCAGTACAGTGGCCTGATGGATGACGCGCGCGTTTTCGACCGGGCGCTGGGCGAGGCGGAGGTGCAGGCGTTGTTCAACCAGCCCGTGCTCCATCTGAAGTTCGATGAGACGCAGAACTGGCGCGACGCCACCACCTTTGGGAACAACGGCGCGTGTGAGTTCCCCGACTGTCCCGGCAGCGCGATGGATGGTGTATCGGGTCGGGCCGGGCAATTCAAAGGCTACAATTATTTTTCGATAGACGCTGATGACAGCCTGGACCTGAGCCACGGTCGTTTCACTCTTTCCGCCTGGATTCTTCCCGAAACCAGAGGTGGCGGTGATGGGCGAGACGGTTTTCCGCAGGGCATTTTGGGCCAAAACAGCGGCGAAGCAGACGCTTATCCCACTTTGCAACGGGTGGGCAGCAGGGTGCGCTTTGGCTTCGGGACCGGCGGTCAGTGGCTGGAATACACGACTCCGCAAGAGGTGCTCACCAAAGGGATTTGGAACCATGTGCTCGCCACTTTCGACAACGGCGTCCTCAAAATCTATGTGAATGGCGTCGAGGTGGCGGAAGATTCGGCCCGTTTTCAGAACGCAAAGCCCATGGCCCGCCGCAATTTGATGATCGGTCGCTCCGGCAACCGGGGCCGGGTCAAGCTTAACTGGATCTACGTAAACGACGAGGGGGATGGCGCTGGTGACGCCGAGCTCTACATCCTGTGGAACGGCCAAGAAATCTGGCGCAATGACGATGCTAAGGATAGTACGGGCTATGTGCTCGACATAGAAAAAGAATATCAGGAAGCCGCCAACGTCCAGGTTTGGGAGGACGACTGGACCGGCGATGGAGACCCGGGAGGTGACGATCGGCTCATTTCCGACTATTTCAATACCAACGATGCCAATGAGGGTGAGGCATACGGTCTGTATGGCGAGGGAGGAAGGGGCCCCACAAAGGTCACCCTCAATTTGTCGAACCGTACTGAGTCTATTCCCTTCTACGGCAAGATCGACGAAGTGCAGATTTTCAATCATCCCCTGAAGGCCGAAGCCGTGCAAGACCTGTATCTCGCCGGCGTCACGGCCATCCACTTGCCCCTGGACGATCCTCCGGGCGAAACCGTTTTCCAGGACGCGGTGGGCGAACGCGATGGCACGTGCAGCGGCGCCAACTGCCCCACGGCGGGCGTGGCCGGACGTCTCAATCAGGCAGCGCGCTTTGACGGCGCAGATCGCGTTTCCGCTCCTATCAACATCGACTTCCAGCGGGGCTACGCGGTGTCCTTTTGGTTCAAGAGCAACTGCGCAGACTGCGGCATCCTTTCCTTCAAGGGCGAGGGCGGATCGGGCGATGGGCGGGATGTGTATCTCACTGGAGGTCGGGTGTGCGTGGCCGGTCAGTGCGTTCCTGCGGGCGACTACGCGGACGGAAAGTGGCATCATGTGGTCTATGCCATCGAGAGATCGCAGCTTGTGGCCCCGGAACAGCGGATCTATATCGACGGCGAGCGTCGATATAGAATCAACGGCTGGATCAACCAGGCGGTGACTCCCCAAAAATTGATACTGGGCCGTGCTTCCCGGGCGGATCGAGATTTCTTTACCGGCCTACTGGACGACGTGCGCGTGTTCCAAAACGCTCTCACGCAGGCCGATGTGGACGAACTGTACAACCAGGCGCCCATGGTGCAATTGCATCTGGACGACCGCACCGGTGCCAGTCAATTCAGGGATGAGTCGGGCAAGGGGCACCGCGGCGTTTGCAGCGGTGAGGAGTGCCCGCAGGTCGGGTTCGCCATCGACGGGCAATTGGGTTCGGCCGCGGCATTCGACGGTGTCGACGATCGCATCACCATCGCCGGCGATCCTGCGCTGGACTTGAGCCGGTTCACCATCGGCGCCTGGGTCATGCCCACCAAGGTCAAAACCAAATTGCAGCCGCTGTTTTACAAGGGTGACAAAGCCAGCGGCAGCAATTACGCTCTGTTCATCGAACCGCACTCCATGACGCTGCGCGCGTCATTACGCAGCCAAGATTGTGCGACGCCTTTCTCGGTTAGCGCGGCCGCGCCGCTGGTCCAGAACGCCTGGAGTCATGTAATGGCCACTTACGACGGCCAGGAGCTCGTGCTCTATGTGAACGGAAACATCCAGGGCCGTTTAGGGCTTGCCCTGCCTGGTGTGTGTCAAAACAACGCCCCCTTGAACATCGGCCGCGTGCCCGGTAGGTATGCTCCCTTCGCAGGGCGCATCGACGAAGTGACGCTATACAATCGGGCGCTTTCGGCCCGCGAGATACGGGCCATCCATAGCTATCAGGGCAAGTGGGTGGAGGAACGCCAAAACCACAATATCATCGTGGATGCGGAAGCGCCTGTGTCGGAGATTCATCTCAACGATGATTATATGGCCGAGCAAGACGTGCAACTGCTCGTCACGGCCGCGGATTCCACTTCGTCTGTGACAAAGGTGGAGTTGGGTGTGAAGAAGGGCGGGGGCGCGTTCGTCTGGAGTGAGGCGCCGGCCTGCGTGGACGCGGCGGGCGAGGCGGCCTGGTGTCCCACCTTCGTGCCGTCAGGGGAGGGCCGTTACGCCCTGCGTACGCGAGCCACCGACTCGGTCGGGCATCGCGAGACCCGCCAGGCCGCGCAAGACCTGATACTCTACGTGGATGGCAGCCCTCCCCAAATTGACCTGGATGCGGCCAATGGCGCCGTCCTCAACGCCTCACTGCATCCCACTCGACTCAACGCCTGGACGGTGCGCCTGAGCGGCACGGTGCAGGACCAGAAGCTGCCCGACGCCTCCCCCGGCAGTGGGGTTGCCACACGAAGCCTGCGCGTGACCATGATCGACCAACGGGGCGCGGCATCCGGTTTCCGCACCCAAACCGCGACCATATCGGGCGACACCTGGTTCCTGGACTATGTGCTGACTCGCGCCGATCCTTCCGCGGTTTACACGGTCACGATCGAGGCCGAGGATAACGTGGGCAACCGCACCCTCGCCACCTTCCCGACCATCCTTGTGGACGCGGCTGCGCCACTGGTCACCCTTGACGCGGCCTCCTCGCCCGCATTCATCACCGACACCCTGACATTGCGAGGTCTGGTCACCGAGACCGTGACCCCGGCTTCGGGCGTGGAAGGGGTCGAGGTGGCTTTCACGCCGAATCTACCCGGTTCGACCTTTTTCAACGCGCCGCCGCCCGCAGACGAAGCCCTGCATCTGCCAATGGAGGACACGGCCGACCGCAATGGTCTCTTGCGCTTCCGCGATATCTCCGGCCGGGAGCGCGCCGGCGTCTGCGCCGGCGCCGCCTGCCCCGGCGTCGGCGCGGTGGGCCATGACGCTGCGGCCGCGGCTTTCGACGGGGTCGATGACCGGATCACCGTGCCAGCCTGGCCCGATCTCGGAACCAGGTCTGCGTTCTCCTTCGCGCTTTGGCTCTATCCCACTACGCCGGCCGACGCGGCCCTCATCTACAAACAGAACGAATTCGCGCTGCGTCGCGCTGCCGATGGCTCTATCGCCTGGTCGTTGGGCAACGCCGCGCCCGGCTGGGGCTGGGTCGATGTCGGTTACCAGGCACCTCTCAACCAATGGACGTACATCGCTGTGACTTATGACGGCTCGATCATCACCACCTATGTTAATGGCGCGGCCGTGCACACCCTTGGGGGTTCCGGCGCGGTGGCCAATCAGGCCGATCCGGTTATCGGCGGTTGGCCGGGCGAAGGCTATTTCGGTGGTCGCATCGACGAGGTGCGCTTCTTCGACCGCGACCTCTCGGCCGCGGAAGTTCGCTCCCTCTACCTGGGCGACGGCCCGGTGCTGCACCTGCCTCTGGACGCGGCCTGGGTCGCGCATGACGGCCGTTTGGAGGACGTCTCGGGCTGGCAGCATAACGCCATTTTGAAAAGCAACGATCTGGTTAACAAGGCCACTGCCGGTCAGGTTGGTCCTTATGCCCTGACGTTCGACGGCGCGGACGACCACGTGACCATCCCTGACGACCCTGGCTTGGACCTGGGCGCGTTTAGCATCATTGTTTGGGTCAAACCAGAGCCCTGGACGCAAGGCAATAGCCTCCATCCTCTGGTGGTCAAGGGTACGGCCACGAATGAAAACGTGAACTACGGTCTGTATCTCGATCAGAAGGACGGGGACATCTATTTCCGCTTCGACGAGCCAGGTTGCGGAGTTAGCCGCCAGATCAAAGGCATCGGCCAGCGCCTGACCGCGGGTGAGTGGAGCCAGGTCGCGGCCACCTATGACGGCGCGCAGGCCTTCATCTATGTCGACGGCCGGTTGGTCGCACAATATAACGCC
>RFJM01000052.1 GCA_003694905.1 Caldilineae bacterium | reverse complement strand
GGGTATGTGGGCAAGGATCCGCGCTGGGCCGTAGCCTACAAGTACCCCAGCGCCGAGGCGGTCACCCGGCTGGTGGATATTGTGGTGGAAGTGGGGCGCACCGGCGTGCTTACCCCGCGCGCCGTCCTGGAGCCGGTCTACGTGGGCGGCGTGACCGTCAGTTCGGCCACACTGCACAACGCCGACTACGTGAGCGAGCGCGATATCCGTATCGGCGATACCGTGGTCATCCGCCGCGCGGGCGAAGTCATCCCCCAGGTCCTGCGGCCCGTGGTGGAACTGCGCACCGGCGAGGAGAAAACGTGGCGCATGCCCGAGCGCTGCCCTGTGTGCGACGGCCCTGTCGTTCGCTACCCCGGTGAGGTCGCTTACTACTGCGAGAACAGCGCCTGTCCCGCTCAACTGGTACGCCGGGTCGAATTCTTCGTATCGCGCACGGCCATGGACATCGAGGGCTTTGGCTCCAAGCAGGCTGAACTCTTCGTCCGTTTGGGCTTCATCAAAGAAGTGGCAGATATCTACGACCTCCACCTTCATCGCGACGCCTTGCTCGAGCTGGAAGGCTATGCCGAGAAAAAGGTAGACAATCTCCTGCGCGCCATCGAAGCATCGAAGCAGCAGCCGGCCACCCGCGTCCTCACCGGGTTGGGGATTCACTTCGTGGGCAGTATCGTAGCCGAACTCCTGCTTGAACACTTCCGCTCTATCGACGCCCTGGCCCAGGCCGATGAAGAAGCCCTGGCAGCGGTCGAAGGCATTGGCCCCAAGATCGCCGAATCGGTGGTGGCCTGGTTTGCCCAACCTGCCAACAGACGTACGGTCGAGCGACTACGGAAGGCGGGATTGCAGATGGCACTCGAAGGAGCGCCGGAGGCGGCCGCGGCTTTGCCGCTGAGTGGCAAGACCTTCGTCATCACCGGCACCCTGCCCACCCTCAGCCGCGAGCAGGCCACCGAGCTCATCAAGCGATTTGGCGGTCGTGTGACGGGCTCCGTCTCGAGTAAGACCGATTACTTGCTGGCCGGGGAACGCGCCGGATCGAAACTGACCAAAGCCCAGAAGCTCGGCATTCCCATCCTCAGCGAAGAGGAGCTCAGGGCCATGCTGGGGCTGACAGAAGAGGGCGCCACTGCCTGAAAAGCGATAGAGATGTCGACGTTCGGCCGGGCCTGTCCGCGCGCCGGCTTGCCACGTGCCGGCCCGTTTGCCGATCCCGCCGGTCATTGCCTGCAACCTTTCTCCTTCCTCTCACCCACGGTACACCGCTCATGCTGATCCTCCCTTCCTGGCTGATTACCACACCCCACCAACCACCCCGCCCCGACTGGGGCGTACGCGTGCTGGGCGACCGCATCGACGACGTCGCACCCAACACCGAATTGCAGACCCGCTATCCCGACGACGTCGTCGTCCCCGCAGACGGCCACATTCTGGCCCCCGGCTTTGTCAATGCCCACACCCATCTCTACGGCGTGCTCGCCCACGGCATCCCCCTCGACAAGGCGCCCTCGGACTTCTGGGCTTTTCTGGCCGACTTCTGGTGGCCGCTGGTGGAGGATGCGTTGGATCATGAGATGATCTGCGCGGCGACGGACTGGGTCTGTGCCGAGATGCTACGCAGCGGCATCACCGGCTTCTACGATTGTCTCGAGGCGCCCTACGCCATCCCCGACGCCCTCTTCGCCCAGAAAGAGGTGGTAGACAAACGGGGTCTGCGGGGCATCCTCTCCTTCGAAGCCACCGAACGGGTGAGTCCCGAAAATGGCCGGCTGGGTCTGCAAGAAAATGCCCGGTTCATCGACCACTGCCGGGCCGAGGGCGGACTGGTGCAGGGGCTGATGTGCTTTCACACCACGTTCACCTGCTCGGCCGAGTTCATCCGCCGGGCTTTTGCCCTGGGCCAGGAGCGGGGCGTGCTCACCCACATGCATTGCAACGAGGGCGTACACGAACCCAACTACGCGCTGGAGCACTTCGGCAAGCGTACCCTGGAGTACTACGACGAACTGGGGGTGACCGGCCCTCACATGCTCGCCTCGCAATGCGTGCAGCTTTCCGAACGGGAACGCACCATCATTGCCGAACGGGGTATCCGGGTTACTCACATGCCCCTGAGCAACTGCGAGGTGGGCGGCGGCATCGCGCCCGTACCCGAACTGACGGCAGCCGGGGTGACCATGGGACTGGGCTCCGACGGCTATATCAACGACTTCTTCGAGGTCATGCGCGGGGCCTTCCTCATCCACAAAGCCCATCGCCTCAATCCCCAGGTCATGCCGGCTCATGAAGTCTTCTATCTGGCCACCGAGGGAGGGGCCAGGGCTATTGGACTGGAAAGGGTGGGACGGCTGGAGCCGGGCTGGACTGCCGATCTACAGATCATCGCGGGGGACTTCCCCACGCCGGCGGCGGCGCATAACCTGTACGAACAGCTCGTGCTGTGGCGAAACCACACCCACGTGCGGGATGTGATGGTGGCGGGGGTCTGGCGTGTGCGCGGGGGCGAAGTCCTGGGTGCAGATCTGGGCGCGATGCGAGCACGCGCCCACGAGGCGGCACGACGCATGTGGGCGCGTGCTTCTTGAAGCGTTTGTACTACCGGTGCGAGGAGAAGAAATGCGATTCGATTACAGCTTCGTGTCCCGGCGCTCGCCCGTACTGGGGCGTAGAGGTATGGTGGCCACATCGCAGCCGCTGGCCGTGGCGGCCGGCCTGGAGACCCTGGCCAGAGGGGGCAATGCTGCCGATGCAGCCGTAGCGACTGCCGCGGCCCTGAATGTCACCGAACCCACCTCCACGGGTATCGGCGGAGATGCCTTTGCCCTCTATTTCGATGCCGCGACGGGCCGCGTTGCTGCCCTGAACGGTTCGGGCCGCGCGCCCGCGGCCCTGACCCTGGATCGTGTCAGGGAGGCGGGTCTCGTGCGAGATCCCGGCTCGCCCATGGCCGACCCCTATCACCCCTATACCATCACGGTGCCGGGAGCCTGCTCGGCCTGGTGCGAACTGGTGGCGCGTTTCGGCCGTCTGAGCATGGCCCAGGTGTTGGAGCCGGCCGTGCACCTGGCCGAAGAAGGATTTCCGGTTGCCCCGGTCACGGCCCACTTCTGGGCGCGGGCGGTAGATCGGCAACTTGCCAGCGCCCTCAACGGTCTGGAGCTGACCATCAATGGCCGCGCACCGCGGCCGGGCGAGATCTTCCGCAATCCGGGCCTGGCGCGCACATTTCGGGCGGTGGCCGAGGGAGGTATCGAGGCATTCTACCGGGGCGAGATCGCCGAGGCCATCGCCGCCACCGTTCAACAGGCCGGCGGCTGCCTGACCGTGGAGGACCTGGCCGCGCACGAAGCTACCTGGGAAGAGCCGATCAACTGCGTCTATCGCGGCTATCGTGTCTGGGAATGCCCGCCGAACGGTCAGGGCCTGACCGCTCTGTTGGCTTTGAACATCCTGGAAGGATACGATCTCGGCACGATGGACCCGCTCTCGGCAGAGCGCCTGCATCTGCAGATCGAGGCTTTGCGGCTGGCCTTTGCCGACGCGCGGCGGTATATCGCCGACCCGGCGCATGTCCCCATCCCTATCAGCGAGTTGCTTTCCCCTGTCTACGCGGCCGAGCGCCGCAAGCTGATCGATCTCCGCCGCGCGACGCCAGACCAGAAGCCAGGTACCCCGGTCGCCGCTTCCGACACGGTCTATCTCAGTGTGGTGGACCAGGATGGCAATGCTTGTTCCTTCATCAACAGCAATTACATGGGTTTTGGCACGGGAATCGTGCCCAAGGGTTGGGGTTTCAGCCTGCAGAATCGGGGCCACAACTTTAGCCTGGATCCGACTCATCCCAACGCGCTGGCACCGGGCAAACGCCCCTATCACACCATCATCCCCGCGCTTATCACGCGGCCCATATCCGACGGTAGCCGTGAACAGCTTTTTGCCTGCTTCGGCGTGATGGGGGGCTTCATGCAGCCACAGGGCCATGTTCAGGTCGCGTGCGCGCTGCTCGACGACGGAGTCGATCCGCAATCAGCCCTGGACCGACCGCGCTTCTGCATCCTGGGTGGAGAAGCGGCGGGCGAGGTCGCCCTTGAGGAGGGCATCGGCTCGGCAGCGGAGGAGCACCTGGCGGCCATGGGGCACGCGGTGCGCAAGGTCTCCGGCTACGAGCGGGCGCTCTTTGGCCGGGGACAGGTCATCATCCGGGATGAGGAGAACGGCATCCTGATCGGAGGCAGCGATCCCCGCGCCGACGGTCTGGCTATGGCAGGGGGATGACGCCAAGCCAGCACAGGACCCGCTGCAGTCCCTCTGCGGCCGCGGATGACGCCGGCAGCCCTGCGGGAAGTCGGGTGCGACAACGACCGGAGCGTCCATCCGGCACTGCCGAAGCCGGTATAGCAGGCCATGGCCGGACCGAGGCGAGCTACATCCGCCGGACGGTGGGCGCTGCGCTCAGATACGCTTATCCGTTCAACGGCTGCCCAGCCGCAAGAGACGCAGGCCGTTGAGTACGACGACCAGAGTGCTTCCCTCATGCCCCACCACGGCCAGGGGCAAGGGTATGCCCACGGAAAGCGTCGCCAACACCAGGGTGATCATGACAGCCACTGCAAAGAGCATGTTCTGGGCGATGATGCGGCGGGAATGCCGTGCCAGCTTGAAGGCAAAGGGAAGCTTGCACAGGTCGTCGGACATAAGCACGATGTCGGCGGTTTCCAGAGCAACATCGGTGCCGGCGGCACCCATCGCGATGCCTACGGTAGCCGTGGCCAGGGCAGGCGCATCGTTCACGCCATCACCCACCATGGCCACGGTCCCTTGCTGGGCCAGCCGTGAGATGACTTCGACTTTGTCACCGGGAAGCAGTTCAGCATGCACCTCGTCGATGCCAAGCTGGGTAGCGATACCTTCTGCCACCTGCCTGTGATCACCCGTAAGCATGACGATGGTGCTGATATCATTTGTCCGCAGGCTCTCCACAGTCTGGCGGGCATTCTCCCTCGGCAGATCGGCCAGTGCGATCGCGCCCAGGAGTCGTTCCCCGTGCTGTACGAAGATGGTGGTTTTGCCCTGCCGATTGAGGTCGCGTACGGACTCAGGGATGCTCACCGGCCTGGACTCATGGTTGAGCAAACGCTCGTTGCCGATGACCAATTCGTAGCCATCGATGCGGGCGCGCACGCCCTGACCGGGGATTGAGACAAAGTGCGCGGGTTCGCTGAGTCTTAGCTTTCGGGCCTGCGCCTCGCGTACAATCGCCTCGGCAATGGGGTGCTCGGAGCGCCATTCGGCGCTGGCCACCAGGCGTAGGAACTCGTTCTGGTCCAGATGATCGAGCACGACAATGTCGGTGACCTGGGGACGTCCGGAGGTGAGGGTGCCGGTCTTGTCGAAGGCCACGGTGTTGATTCGTGCCGCGTTTTCCAGATGCACACCGCCCTTGAAGAGGATGCCGTTGCGGGCACCTGCCGCGATGCCGGCCAGGATGGATGCCGGGGTGCTGATGACCAACGCACAGGGCGAGGCCACCACCAGCAACGTCATTGCCCGATAGAAAACGTCGTAGAAGGGATAGTTCAAGAGCAAGGTGCCGACCGCGATCACCAGGCCGACGGCAATGAACACGCCCACCGCATAGGGGTGCGCGAGCCTGTCGATCAACCGCTGGGTCGGGGCGCGTTCACTTTGCGCTTCGGCCACCAGCTCGATGACCTTGGCCAGTGTTGAGTCTTGAGCGCGCTTGGTGGCTCGGATATCAATGGCGCCCTCCCGGTTCATCGTCCCCGCGAAGACTTCATCACCGACTTCTTTGCTTACGGGCATGGATTCACCGGTGATGGCGGATTGATCTAGCGAGGTGGCGCCGCGCACGATAATGCCGTCTACCGGCACCTGCTCGCCCGGTCGTATGATCAGCACATCACCGGGCTGTACCACTTCCACCGGCACGCGCCGCTCGCTGCCCCCCACAAGTACGGTCGCCTCGGTTGGGCGCAGTCTGGTCAGGGCAGCGATGGCGCTGTGGGTGCGGTCCAGCGCGAATTCCTCCAGCGCACCCGAAAGGCTGAAGAGGAAGAGCAGTGTGGCGCCCTCTGCCCATTCGCCAATGGCCGCAGCGCCCAAGGCGGAGGTGATCATCAGGAAATCGATATTGAGTTCGCCACGACGCAAGTCGCGCGCGGCCTCACGCGCGCCATCGTGACCGCCCGCAAGATAGGCCAGTATGTAAAAAACCGTGGCCAGTTGCGGGAAGGCCGGCAGGGGGTTGAGTCGCGCCCAGAGCAGCCCCGCCACCAGGAAGACGAGCGTCAGCCCGGCCCAGATGAGGCCCATGTTCCGCCGCCAGAAGGGGAGCGGTGTCTCGTCGGGGCGTGGTGTCACCTCGTAGCCCAGTTCGTGGATACGGCGCTCGATTTCGGCCAGTGCACTCTCTTGCTCGTAACGTACGCCGATAATATGGGCCGCGGGATTCGCCGAAACGTAGTGAACGCCCGGCATCGCGGCCAGCTCCCGCTCCAGGCGATGGGTACAGTCGCGACAGCCGACGCCACCCAGGCCCATGGTGCAGACGTGCGTGCGGTCACGCAGCCGCAGCCCCAGATCGGCAGCAATGCCGTCTACGACGCTGGCGCTGATCTGTTCCGGGTCGTACTGCAGGCGCAGGATTCCCTGCGCAAAGTCGATTTCAGCCGACTCGACGCCCCGATGATGGTCCAGCGTCTCCAAGAGCAGCTGGGCGCATAGCTGGGCTTCTTGCGCGTCGTCGGGGAATTCGATGGGCAATTCCAGTTTTCGGTCAAGCATTTTCTTCGATCTTCACTTCGCTCGCCTGACACCGCGGGCAGACACCGAAAGCGTCGATGCGCAATCCCTGCAAGGCAAAGGGTACTGCTGCGTCAATCTCTGTTCGCACCTTCTCGAAGACGTCCAACTCCAGATCGGTTATGCTCCCGCAACGCAGGCAGATGAGATTGGCGTGTGGGGTCAGGTCGGTCTCATAACGCACGCCCCCCGCATTCCCAGGAATTTCGATGATCTCTCCCAGGTCGCGCAAGACCGCCAGTGTATTGTACACCGTGGCCAGGCTAATGGTGGGGTATTGCCGACGGATGTGCTCGTACACCTCGGCCGGACTGGGATGCGATTTGCTGGAGGCCAGGAGCTTGCAAATAGCCAACCGCTGCGGCGTCACACGGTAGTTGGCCCGTCTCAGGGCCTCCGTCATGGCTTCGAATCGGGAGGTCATGCGTCTTCTAGAAAAATTCTTTGTTTGGAATCATTCTAAATTATAGCAGCCTTGCCGTCGAGATCCAAATCGCCGCGGCGTGCTTGGCGGATTCATCTGACGCCTTGGCGAGGACGGATAGTACCTGGGCCTGCGACGCTGAAGGGCTGGCCGAGTCTCTCGTTGTGTGTGGCCGCGTTTTTTCCGGGGGCGCCGCCCCGGACACCCCCCGCCGGAATGCTTTGTCAAGCCTTGAAAATGGACGATGCCCGCGCGCGAACTACCGGTCCGGCGAAGGTGCTTGGG
>RFJM01000386.1 GCA_003694905.1 Caldilineae bacterium | reverse complement strand
TGGCCTGACCTTACCTCCGCCACCGCCGCAGGCGGATGCGCCCACCTCCATCCTCCCCTCCCTCGAGCGTACTGACCACCCCCAGGCCAAAGCGCAAGAGGAAGCGGAGGGCATGGCGGCGATAATGTTGGTCGGCCCGGGGTGACGGCAGGGGGACCGCCGCGCCACTCTCCAGCGCCTGACGCAGGTCTTCCACCCCACGTCCGGGAAAAGCCGTGCGTCCGTGACCGATCTGCTCCAGCACATGCGCATCCGAACACCCGATCCCAACCAGCGCCAATTCCCAACGCATGTTCTGCGCCCGCGCGTTGTCGCGCTCACCCAGCAGCGAAGAGCCGTTAAAAGCCTCGATGCCGCCCAGCAGGCCGGGATGACGCCGGCAGATCTGACGTAGTCTGCGCCCACCTATGCTGGTTGCCAGCGGCGCCATGGGATGAGCCGCGAAGGGCAGACCACCGAAAAGACGCACCTGTTGCGCCGTCTCCACGAAAGACAGGCCCGGTTTGACCGGTGTCTCCAGGAAAAGCGCCAGCAGGTGGCCTTCGCGTGTGCTGATTTCCATGCCGGGAACAACCCGCACCCGATAGGCCGGCGCGGCTTCCAGCGCCTCCAGCGCTCCCCGCAGTGTATCGTGGTCGGTGATGGCGATCACGTCCAGGTCCGTGTAGGTCGAAACATGATGCAACACAGCGCGGGGCGTTGCCGTCCCATCGCTGTAGATGGTGTGGATGTGAAGGTCTGCGGTGCCCATGAGCAATTGACAAGGAAGCTAAGGAGCCGTGCCCGATATTATGCCGCCTGCCCGCCCGGCCGGCAAAGATCATCATGGCCTATGCTGCAGGTAACCGTCTCCATGACCGACACCTCCGGTGGCCTGCCACCCGCAGGTGTCGGGACCGGGTTCCACACATGTGCTGCCTGCCCGTTCGCAGACATCGCCCCCTGGCGAAGCGGAGGCAAGCAACTGCGGCCTGCAGATGATGTCAGCCCTGTTCAAAGCAGGTCCTTCAAAAACGCACTTGTCACTTCCCTACTCCCTGCCTTATGATCTCGTTATTACCTCGCCGCGCCGATCAAACAACGGCGACCAGTCCATGGTTTATGTCATGCGCCTATCCGACTTCGACCCCACCCTGCTCTTACGCCAGACCGTGGCCATCTTTCGACACGCCTGGCGGCGTCAGGCCGGCGAAGAGGGTATTCCCGGCATCACGGCGGAGGCGCTTGCGAGCCTGGCCCATCTAAACGTGTTCCCCTTCTTCGTGGAGGCTGATGGCCTGTGGACGGCCGACGACATCAGCGATCTGCTGGCAAAATACGGCATCAAGGTGTTCGGCGTCTACCGCTACGATGAGGACCTCGTGTTCTACGTACGGATCGGGCAGGCGAACTTCGCGCAGTGGCTGATGGAACGGGCGGGCGTGCCGCTAAAGCATCGCGTGCTGGCCGCGCGGGTGGGCAAGAAACGGAGGAGAGGCAGGCGCACAAGACCGGATACAGCTGCGGAAGGCTGGGGCGAAGTCATTCGGTCGGAGTTGCGTGACCTCTGGTCCTGGCTCGATAGCCTGTTGCGATGAAGCCGCTGCTTTGGCGGCGGGCCCCGCAGGCCTCCTCCGGTCGGTTACTCCTCGCCGAGCAGTCGGCGGCGCAGACTGCGGGCCTGGTTCTGCAGCTCATAGTTGACGACAAACCAGAGTCCTTTCCACGTATCCGGCTTGAGGAACTCCTCCGGCGGTGTATCGGCCAGCATTTCTTTCAAATCGGCGATGGTGTGCACACCGGGCAGCCTGCCGAGCCGGCGCTTGAGATCGTCGCGGCGTTCGCCGGCCTCGAGCTGCACCAGGTAGTTGAGCGTGAACCACATGCCCTTCCAGGTCTCGAAGTCCTTGAAGTCCTCGAGGGACGTCCCTTCCAGGGCTTCTTGCAGCCCGCGCACGGCCTCAGGCGTGAAGCGATCGAGATTGCTCTTGAGCAGGCCAACCAGCTGGTGCGGATCGAACGCCGGAGGGCGGTAAGATGGTTGCAGGCGTTGAAGTTCTGACGCCAAATCGTTGAGTTCCGCAACCAGCGACTCCAGCTCGGCGCGGGGAAGCCCACTCCGGGTTTCCTGGGGTTCTTGAGGGGATGGCCGGTAGTTGCGGTGCACATAGCAGTAGTCCGAGCCACTACGAGCGCGATTGCGGCAAGGCGTGCCGGCCTTGGTACGGGCCTGACAGCGTTTGTGTTCCTGGCTCATGTTCCCTCCTGAGGGTGCAAATGATGGATGGCCAAGGCCTCTCGAGCCTCTGGCACCCGCATAGTAGCCGTTTTTCGGCAATAATACAATCCGCGGCGCGATGCGTGTCCAGATGACGCAGATCGCAGGACAGACTTTTCGGCCTGTCTCCGCCGCCAGGCGATACCCACACCCATCAACTCTGCCGCCTGGCCCCGGCCATCGACCACCGGTAGGAGCGCGACCCGCTAGTCTTCTTCCCCAAGCAGATGCCTGTAGTACTCTTCCTTGAGCACGCCGATGAAGGGCAAATCCCGGTATAGCTCGGCAAAGTCCAGGCCGTAGCCCACCACAAACTTATCCGGGATCTCGAAACCGATCCAGTCGACCGGGACATCCACCTGACGTCGCGCAGGCTTGCTAAGTAGGCTGACGATACGCAGGCTCGCCGGATTGCGCGCCAGCAGGAGCCCGCGCAGATAGTGAAGGGTGTTGCCGCTGTCGATTATATCCTCCACGATCAGAACATCCTTACCCTCGATCGGCTCATCCAGATCCTTGAGGATGCGCACCACCCCCGAACTTTCGGTCGCGGCGCCGTAGCTAGACGTCGCCATGAAGTCAATGGCATGGGGAACGGTCAGCGCGCGCATGAGATCGGCCATGAAGATGACACTGCCCTTGAGAACCGCGACCAACAGCGGCTTCCGACCTTCGTAGGCCTGAGAGATCTCTGCACCGAGGTCTCGCACACGCTGGCGTAGCTCATCTTCGTGAACCAGGATCTCGGCGATGTGTTCTCGCAGCATAGTTTTCGACATGAGAGTTGGCGGGGGATGGCTAGATGGCCGGATTGTAGCACATCTCTGGCACACGCAGGAAAAAAAGGTTCTGCGCGGCGTACCGTCTCGAAATCATGCCTCCCGGCGTCTCTAGTAGGAAATAGCACCACATGCTGATGATCGACCGCTTCCCGCCTTTCGCTCCTATGATGCCCCATGACTGCAGCATTTCGTCCCCGGCTCTTGCTCCTCCTTCTGCTGCTCCTGCTCCCGTGGTTGGCCTGGGGGCCCGTGGCCGCCCGCGGCCGGGCCGATGGCCTGCTGCCCCTGGCGCACATCTGGATCGATGCCACTCGGCCCGGTGTCATCATCGACGGCCGCCTGTGGGGTAGCAATCAGGGTGAAGACACCCAGGCTCCCGATACGGTCGAAAACCCGGACTTCATAGACAAAACGCGGCAGATGGCCGTGCACTTCATCCGCTGGCCCGGCGGCAACAACGCCTCGGCCTACGACTGGAAAAACGATGTGGCCATCCGGCCCGGGAAACGGCAGGCCAGACCGGACAACGTCGACATCAGCCGCATTCTCCCCTTCGTTCAGGCCATCGATGGCGAGCTCGGCATCACCGTCAACTTCGGCACCATGAACGCCCAGGATGCAGCCGATCTCGTCGAGTTTCTAAACGGTCCTGCCGATTCAGAGTGGGGCGCGCGGCGGGCCGAACTGGGCTTTCCCGAGCCCCTGAATGTGCGCTATTTCGAAATCGGCAACGAGGAGAACCAGCCCCACATGTGGTACTACTCCTGGACGGCCGAGAACCCCGAGAAGTACTTCTACGGCGGCGAGGAGGAACGCCGCGGACGATATGACAACACATCCAGTCAGGAGTACGATCCGGTCGGCGCCAAAGGCGATTTCTTCAAGGTTGGGGCCGCGGAGGAGCAGATCTACTATCTGCGCTTCGTTCCGGTGCGCGATGTTCAGGTCTTTTGGGCGGCTTCAGCCGAGGATGCGCGCCAGCAGATCTTTGAAACGTGGCAGCAGGTCGATGACCTGAGCGGCTACGGGCCGGATGATAGGGTCTACACCCTGGACGCCGAGAAGGGGATCCTTCGCTTCGGAGATGGTGTCCACGGCATGCGGCCACCGGCGGGTAGCTACTTCCTGGCCGAATACACGACCTACGGTCACGACGGCTTCCTGGCGTTCGCACAAGCCATGCGTGCGGCTCCTTCCTCCGTGCCCATCCGTATCGGTTCCGTGATGTTGCCCTTCGAAGAAGGCCGGCCCCTGTTCGACGAGAACAGCATGCGCGAGATCCTGAGCGAGATGGACTTCTATGTCCGCCATCAGTACAACGCCTCCTTCGACTACCAGACCTACGACGCCCGCCGCCAAATCGCCAGCGAACGGGCATCGCACCTGGAGCAAACGAGGTTGCGCGACTACATGCAGAGCATAGGCATAGACCGGGAGATCGGCATCGCCGTGACCGAGTGGAACATCTTTCTGGACAAAGATTACTGGTGGATCAACCGCACGCTGGAGGGGGGAGTCATCGCCGCGGAATGGTTTGCCCGCGTGCTCAACCTCATTGGCGATACACCGCTCTACAACGCCGCGCAATTCGCCCTCTCCGGCGGCGAACTGGCGCTCATCCGCACCCAGAGCAACGACAGCATCTCGCCCATGGGCTACGTGTTCCAGGGCTTTGCCGAATGGCCCGGCAGCCGCGTTCTGCCTGTGGAGGTGGATTCTCCCGCCGCCCTGGCAGCCGACCAGGAGGTCCCCTACGTCGTCGCGGCCGCCGCCATCTCTGCGGACGAACAGACCTTGCGGCTGGTCGTGGTGAACAACGCACGGGAGCAGATCATACGTACGAGCCTGACCATCTCCGGCTTCACACCCTCCTCGGCCCGTCTCTGGCGCCTGGCTTCCGAACGATATCAAGACGACAATGACCGCGATCCCTACAAGGTAGTCCTGCAGGAAGAACCCCTGACGGTCGTCCCCACCACCCTTGACCTCCCCCCGCACTCCGTCAGCTTCCTGAGCTTTGCCGCAGCAGCGCGATCCCACGCCTACTTCCCTATGCTGCTGCGGAATGGCAAATGGCCCCTGCCAACGCACACTCCTTCTCCCACTCCCACCCCTACCATCGGCCTTACCGAGGTTCCCTCACCAACACCCACGTCCACCCCCAGTCCCACATC
>RFJM01000385.1 GCA_003694905.1 Caldilineae bacterium | reverse complement strand
GCTTTATATGGCTCGCATATCTTGAAAGGCCGGTCTCGCGCGTTGCCATAGCGGCCAGGATGCGAGCGGATGCCTGCCACAGATCGGCACTGTTGAAAACGGTCATTTCATCACAGAGACGCAGAAGATCGCTGTTCGCTGCATCTTTGCGCCTCCGTAAGTTATCGGCAAACCGCTGGTGTTGTCTCGACGCCATCAGCATACATTATTCGGCGGTGTAGATGGTTCAGAAAGTATGAAGAATTCGCGGCTGATTTACTCGTGGTCTTTCATCGGCTCTTGGCTTTCGGATGAAGCTTAAGCCGATGCTGCTCGAGCCGGCGGGCCGGTCCGCGGGCAAGGCCCGGCTGCCGCGGACCCAACGGGAAAGAGCACCGGCCCAGCCGGCAGGAATACGGCCCATTTGCGCGATCGAGCAAAGCATGCCACACTACGGCCGTCTTTCCCCCGGCGATTCCCACACCACAGGTATGAGCATGACCGATAGCATACAACGCGTCAACGGCGTTTGCCCGCACGATTGCCCCGACACCTGCGCCTGGCAGGTGAGCATCGATGAGGCCTCCGGCCGCGCCCTGCGCATGCACGGCCATCCCCATCACCCCTTGACCCAGGGACGACTATGTGGCAAGGTGGAACGCTACCTCGAACGGGTCTATCATCCCGGCCGCCTGACAACGCCGCTCAAGCGCATCGGCGTCAAGGGCGAAGGTCGCTTTCAGGCTATCACCTGGGATCAGGCGATCTCCGAAATTGCGGAACGACTGCAGCAGATCATCGGCGCATACGGCGCCGAGGCCGTACTGCCTTACTCCTATGCAGGCACCATGGGTCTGCTTCAGGGGGAAGGCATGGCCGCGCGCTTTTTCAATAGGATGGGAGCCAGCCGGCTTGCGCGCACCATTTGCTCGGAAGCCGGAAGCGAGGGTTACAGCTATACCATCGGCGCGGCCTACGGCATGGAGCCCCAGGACTTTGCACATGCCCGGCTGATACTGATCTGGGGCAGCAACACCCTGACCAGCAACATGCATCTGTGGCCTTTTATCCAGACTGCACGCAAGGCCGGTGCAAGGGTGCTCGTTATCGACCCGGCGCGGACGCGCACGGCCCGCGTAGCCGATGAGTGGATTCCCATTCGACCGGGTACCGATGGCGCTCTGGCGCTGGCCCTGATGCACGTCATCATCACCGAAGAGCTATATGACGGCGACTACGTGGCCCGGTACACCCTTGGCTTCGAGCAACTGTCCGAGCGGGTACAGGCGTATGGGCCAGAATGGGCGGCCGGGATCACCGGCATACCGGCGGGGCGGATCCGTGAACTGGCGCGACTCTATGCTAACGCGCAGCCGGCAGCCATTCGCGTCAACTACGGTCTGCAGCGCCACGCGGGCGGGGGCATGGCAGTGCGCAATATCGCCTGCCTGCCCGCATTGGTAGGCGCCTGGCGCTACCGCGGGGGTGGTATTCTACTCAGCACCAGCGGCATTATCGGCCTCGATCGAACGCCCATCCAGCGGCCCGATCTGCTGGCCGGCCGCAACCCGCGCACGCTGAACATGATCCGCCTGGGCGATGCCCTGAGCCCGGATCCCGAGCGGCTTGCCAGAGCGCACTACCGTCCCCGCCCGTGCGATCCGGCGCCCTCCCCGGCGCATGCCGGCCCCCCCGTCAAAGCCCTCATCGTCTACAACAGCAACCCCGCGGCCGTGGCTCCCGATCAGAATGCCGTGCTTGCGGGCCTGCGCCGTCCCGACCTTTTCACGGTAGTGCTCGAGCATTTCCAGACCGACACTGCCGACTACGCGGACTATCTCTTGCCCGCCACCACCCAGCTTGAACATTGGGACCTGCACAAAGCGTACGGTCACTTTTTCATCGCCCTCAACCGGCCGGCCATCGCCCCTCTGGGGCAGGCACTGCCCAACAGCGAGATCTTCCGGCGGCTGGCTGCAGCGATGGACTACGACGAGCCGTGTTTCCGGCAAGAGGATGTGGAGATCCTGCGCGAGCTGCTCGCGGCCCAGACTCACCCCTGCTTCGAGGGCATCACCTGGGAACGACTCCGGCGCGATGGTTTTGCCCGGCTCAATCTTCCCTCCCCCTTCCTTCCCTTTGCCGAGGGTGGTTTTCCTACGCCCAGCGGCAAGTGTGAATTCTACAGCCGGCGCATGGCCGAAGATGGGTATGATCCCCTGCCTGCCTGGATACCCCCCAAGAGCATTGGCCCGCGGCCAACGTCCGGAGGCGAGGATAGGCTCTGGCTCATTTCACCACCGGCCCACAACTTCCTCAATACCACCTTCGCCAACCTCGAACGTTTCCGGCAGCGCGAGGGCGAGCCCTTGCTGTGGCTACACCCGCAGGACGCCGCCCCACGAGGCATTGCCGATGGATGGCCGGTGCAGGTGAGAAGCGAGCAGGGGGAGGTGCGATTGCGCGCCCGCGTCACCACCGACATCATCCCCGGCTGCGTACTGGCTCCCACCATCTGGTGGAACAAGCTCAGTCCCGGCGGGGGCAATGTCAACCGGCTGACCGACCAGACCGAAACCGACATGGGCGGCAGCCCCACATTCTATGATGTGCTGGTGACGGTTGAGCCATGGAACGGAGGCGATATGCCCCGCGCCCAGGAGGAGATCGCCCGGCCGATGCCTGCCTGACGGCCACCCCTCCCGGCGCTCAAGCAGACAAAAAGCCCGGTCGCAACAGGACGACCGGGCACGCACACCGTAGAAGAGAACGACTACGGGGTAGGTGCGGACTTCACCTCATCCCACAGCCGCTGGTACACGGCCTCGAATTCGCCCAGAGGTTCGATGTAATGCAGGCGTTCCATGACGTCGGCCGGAGGGTTGATGATGGGGTTGTTGAGGTACTCCTCGCTGACATGCTCGCGTGCAGCCTGGTTGGGCGTGGCGTAGAAGGTGTATTCTGCCAGCTTAGCGCCGATTTCGGGTCGCAGCAAGAAGTTGATGAACATCTCGCCGGCCAGCTTCTGTTCGGGCGTTGCCGTAGCGGGAATGCAGATATTGTCGATCCAGGCGGTACCACCCTCCTTGGGGATGACATAACCGATGGTACCGAACTCTTCCTGGGCCTGGAGATAGTCACCGTTCCAGCCGTGACCGATGAGGTTCTCCCCGGAGCCCACCAGCTCTTCAAATAGATCGCTGTCGAACCCCGATATGGCGGCCTTGGCTTTAATGAGCAGTTGCTTGGCCTCTTCCAGTTGGGCCTCGTGCTTGGTGTTGTTGTCGTAGCCCAGATAGATGAGCGCGGCCGAGAAGACCTCGCGCACGTCGTCGAGGAGGGTCATACGACCGTACCAGGGCGCGTTGGGATCGGGATCGAAGAATACGGCCCAGCTATCGGGTGGGGTGTCGAGCTGCTCGGTATTGTAGCCCAGCCCTGTGGTGCCCCACAGATAGGTGGCGCAGTATTTATTGCCGGGATCATAGGGCAGGTTGCGGAACTGGTCGGCCAGGTTGCTCAGGTTGGGGATGTTGTCGTGGTTGAGCTCCGCCAGCATGCCTTCTTCGATCATGATGCTGGCCGTGTAGTCCGACGGCACGATAAGTGCATAGCCCGTCGCGCCGCCCTGGAGTTTCGCCAGCAGCTCCTCGTTGCTGGAGTAATTGTCTTCCACCACGGTGATGCCGGTCTCGGCGGCAAAGAGGTCGTAGATCTCCGGGTCGATGTAGTCGGACCAGTTGTAGAAGACGATTTCGGAGGCGGGCTGGACTTCGGGTTGGGCCGGTTGTTCCGCAGGTTGGGCGGGGGCCTGGGGAGCCGCGGGAGCGGGAGCCACACAGGCGCTCAATGCCAGTCCTGCCAACAGTGCCACAAGGATGAGGTAGCCGAGGGGATGAGATCGCATGGTCTTCTCCTTGTTGAGTGGGAGGGATGAAAGGGAACGACAAAGCCAACAGGTCGCGGCTATCCCACCGATCTGATGTTGGATCGGCGTGGTATGCCGGCGCCCCGCCAGAAATATGCCCAGATCGTGGATATTTTCTGCTATTTGTCAAGTCCCGCGAAGGGATAGGGAAGCCACGCCTGCATCGGGCACCTGCATCGTAGGATTGTTTACCGAAGAGCGCGGGGCGATGACCCGTTATCGCACATCGGGCCGCCTCCAGGTCGCTGCACAAGCCCGGCGGCATGCCCGCCGACTCGCCGCGGGCGGCGGGTTGACTCGAAGGGGCTTCTGAAGTCGCCTGCTAGCTGCTCGCGTGCTCCTGCGGCCACTCCACTTCGGGCGGGGTGTACGGTTCGGGTTCGGCGGGTTCGGCCGGGGGGGTCTCGCTCAGCATGACCAGTTCCGCATGCATGTAGGCACCTTCATCCAGATAGATGGAGCCGGTCCGGACCGTGCCCCACATCTTGCCCCCTGCCAGCAGTTCCACCCTCTTTGCCTCCATCTCCCCCTTGTACAGCCCGGCGACAGACACGGCATCGGCCCTGACATCGGCCAGCACCTGACCTTCCTCGCCGATGATCACATTGCCCAGGGTTTCGATACGGCCGCCTTCGATGACGCCATCCACACGCACCGATCCGTCACAGCGGATCTCGCCGCGAACGGTCACACCCTTGCCGATGGTCAACTGGATACGGTCCGGTTCGGGTCGTCGTTGTCGTCGAAACATGCAGTTTCTCCTGTGCGGTAAGC
>RFJM01000384.1 GCA_003694905.1 Caldilineae bacterium | reverse complement strand
CGCGGCGCCGGGGTCACAACCTGTCATTGCGAGGAGCGAAGCGACGAAGCAATCTCCTATTTTGGGGGTGGAGATTGCTTCGCCTGCGGCTCGCTATGAACCGGACCTTACGGGGGGTGCAAGGGGGGTGCGGGGGAGCGCCCCGCACCGCGGCGTCGGCCGGAGAGACAGGCGGCCGCGGTTTCAGCGTCCCGGGCAAAGTTGCATGTGGGACAGGCTTTCCAGCCTGTCCGAATGCAGGACCACGCAGCACGGCTTGGCAAGCTGAAACGATGGCTAGTCGTCTTGTCGGGTCGGGCCGCCTCTTTTTCCGGGGGCGCTGCCCCCCAGCTGCCCCCAACTTGAAACACACCCGGTGGTGAGGGGTGCGTTTCAATTTGGGGCTGCATGGTGGCCGGGCTTGCGAGCCCGCCCATCCAGCCTACCCCTCCGAATTCAGCCCCACTTCCCACCCAATTCGAGCAATTCGTCGCGGTTCGGCGACTCAGGCAGCCGATCGCCGTGCGCGGCCTCCACAATAGGGGGGCATTCCACTTGCTCATCACGCGTTCAGTGGTAAAATGTGAGGGAAGTACCCACTCATTCAGGTTTGGAAGCGACATTCCAGGTTCTCTTCCTGCCTCCGGATGTATTTTGATTCGCACCTTCAGCCTTCGTGATTGCCTGCGACTTCAACGTCTCAGCCGTCACAGCATACCTCTGCAACTAGAATACGACCTGACACAACCCCAGCCCCCCTTGTGGGCGGCAGTGGGCGCGCCACTTCCCTGGCATGGCACCGGCGCTGCCACCTACTTTCTCCTCCCCGGCGATAGGCAGCAGCTTCCCCCTGCTTTCATTCAGGCCATCAAGCGGCCCGCTCGCCCCGAGGCGGACATCACACGCATTGCTCCTGCTCATAGTGAAGACCCGGCTGTGCAGGATGCCTGGCTGCGGCTTCTGGAACACACCGTCTGTGAGGCGGGAGAGCACGACATCCAGCGACTGTACGTCTGCCTGAGTAGCGACGACCCGGCCGTGGCCACCATCTCGGCCGCGGGCTTTGCCCCCTATATCCAGGAGACCCTCTATCGACTACCCTCGCCGCCCGCGTTGGACGAACATCATCCCGACGAATGGCCCAATGTGCGGCCCCAACGGGAGGTCGACAGTTTCGCCATTCAGCGCCTGCATAGCCGCAACACGCCCCAGATCGTCCAGCAGGCAGAGGGCACCCTGGTCAACAACGGCGATGCACTATCGCCCCTGCACCTGCGTACCTGGTGGCAACCGGAGCACATCGAAGGCTTTGTGTACGAAGAGAAAGGCGACGTGCGGGCAGCGGCGCATATCAAGCGTGGAAGCAAAGGCCACTGGCTGCGCCTTTACGGTGGGGCCGATGCCGTCGAGGCTCTCGAAGCCGTGCTGAAACGAAGCCTGCAGGCACTGGCCTACTATAGCCAGCGGCCCATCTACTGCGCTTTGCGTCCCTATCAATCACATTTAGGCCCCCTGCTGATGGAGCATGGCTTCGAACCTGGCCCGATTCTCACCCGTTTTGTCAAGCACACCACCAGCGCCGTACGCAAAGCCGCTACCGTCAAAGAAACTGCCGACGCAACCCTGCCGCGACTGATTCCCACCGAATTTGGACTGGAACCCCCATCTCGTGACACAATATAGTCATCTCCAACCAACGCCGACGTCTGATTCCCAATCCGAAGCCGTCGGTGTACGACTGATTGAACCTATGCAACAAAAAATCACCGATGATCTGGATGCCCTCTTGGGTGTCCTGCCTCCCGCGATTCGTCAGAAGCTGGAAGAGATCGATCGGGGGAGCGAGTTGATCGAGATCATCCTGGATCTGGGACGACGACCCGAGGCCCGTTTCACCGATACCGATCTTGAACTGCTTGAACGCGAAGTAACCGAAGAAGATATCCGCTACGTCGTCGACCGTATCGGCGAGTTTACCGAGGACAACCGTGCCGGCATAGCGCGCACCCTGCATCGCATCTCGGCCATCCGCAATCGCCAGGGGAAGATCGTGGGGCTGACCTGCCGTGTGGGTCGTGCCGTGTACGGAACCATCGACATCATCGAAGATATCATCACCAGCGGCCGTAGCATCCTCCTGTTGGGCCGTCCCGGTGTGGGCAAGACAACCCTCCTGCGCGAGGCTGCCAGGGTGCTGGCGGACCAGAAGAAACGGGTGGTGATCGTCGATACTTCCAACGAAATCGGTGGCGACGGCGACATCCCCCACCCGGCCATTGGTCGCGCCCGGCGCATGCAGGTGCGCACGCCCTCGCTCCAGCACGAGGTGATGATCGAAGCCGTCGAAAACCACATGCCCGAGGTCATCATCATCGATGAGATCGGCCGCGCCCTCGAAGCCGAAGCCGCGCGCACCATCGCCGAGCGGGGCGTCCAGCTCATCGGCACCGCCCACGGTCGCACCCTTTCCAACCTGCTGCTCAACCCCACTCTCTCCGACCTGGTCGGCGGTGTCGAATCGGTGACCCTCTCCGACGAAGAAGCGCGGCGCCGCGGCACCCAGAAATCGGTGCTCGAACGCAGAGCTCCTCCCACTTTCGACGTGCTCATCGAGATCGTCGACCGCCAGCATCTGGTTGTTCACCATGATGTGGGCAAAGCCGTCGACGCCCTGCTGCGCGACCGACCCTTGCGACCAGAAACGCGTTACCGCGGGGAAGACGGCCGGATCATCGTCGAACAGGGCGAAGTCCCGAGACTGGAAGAGAGCGCCGAGCAAGAACGCCGGGGCCGACGCGAGCCTACGCGAGAGTTCGACCGCAGCTACCGCCGCGGCCAGCCTGACTCCGGGACATCCACTCGCGTGATGCGCGTGTACTGCTATGGAGTCGGCCAGAACAGATTGCGTGCTGCGGCCCAAAATCTCGGCGTCCCCCTTGAGATCACACAGGACCTGCACAAGGCCGAGGTGGTGATCACCCTGAAGAACTACTACCGCAAGCGCCCCCAGCCCATCATCGAGGCCGAAGACCGCAACATCCCAGTCTATGTGCTGCGGTCCAACACCGTGCGGCAAATGGAGATCCTGCTGGCCGATATCTTCGTGCTCAACGTCGCCACGGTCGACCCTTTTAGCCAGGCGATGGAGGAAACACGGCAGGCGGTGGAGAAAGTCCTGGCCGGTGCTCCGGTGGTCGAGCTATCGCCCCAGCCGCCGCAGATCCGGCGCCAGCAGCACCGTCTGGCGCGCGAGGCCAACCTGATCTCCCATTCCTACGGCCGCGAACCGAACCGACGCGTGCGCGTGTATCGCGAATAGTCGGAGCTTTGGGCCGGCAACGATCCGCGGCGACAGCTTCATGAACCAGTTCATCACCTTCGAGGGCATCGAGGGGAGTGGCAAGACAACCCAACTCAAGATGCTCCTGACCTGGCTGCGCACCCGGTTCGACCGGGTGTTGCACACGCGCGAACCCGGCGGCACCGCCATCGGCGATGAGATCCGTGCCATCCTGTTGGACCCGGCACACACCGAGATGGCGCCTGAGGCCGAGATCTTGCTCTTTTCGGCTGCACGCGCCCAGATCGTCCGCCAGGTCATCCGCCCCCATCTCGAGCAAGGATGGATCGTCGTGTGTGATCGTTTCTACGACAGCACCCTGGCCTACCAGGGCTACGGCCACGGCCTGCCCCTGGACGCGTTGCGACAGATCACCCACTTTGCAACGGGGGGGCTCAAGCCCGACCTGACCATCTATCTGGATATCGAGCCCGAGTTCGGGCTAAGGCGCAAGGCAAAAACACCCGAGGAGTGGAACCGTATGGAAGCCAAGGAACTGGCCTTCCACCGGCGGGTGCGGGCCGGCTATCTGGCTTTGGTAGAAGAGGAACCCGAACGTTGGTATGTGGTCGACGCCCGCCAGCCCGTCCAGGTGGTTCAGGAAGCCATCCGGGCGCGGGTGGCCGCGTTGTTGCGAGTCGCTCCTAGTTGACGATGCTGAGGTTCACCGCTGCGGTGGCGTGGATCCAGATGGCGTCTCCGGGTCGGAATTCGGTCAGGGTATTGTCCGCGGCATTGGGTTCGTATCTCAACCATTCGTCGGCGCCGTTGTCCCAGACGAACACGCGATCATAGCTGCCGGCAATGGCTGCCAGCGCTGCCTCTACCGGTTGTGGGGCCAGCGCCGGAAAGCCGACATGGTTCCAGCCCGGCCGCAGCGGGATCACGGTGGTCTGGGGAATGATGCCCGAAACGCTGAGCAGGGCCGTCTCCTTCATCTTGATCCACACGCCGATGAGTTGAGGGACTCCGCTCAGATCGCTGCTGGGATCTCCGGGGGCATAGTGTCGCCAGCGAGGGGGGACGGCACTGTTGTCGTACCAGAGCACCTGCTCGTAGGCTCCTTCGATGCTGCTCAACACCGCGGGTAACGAGGGGTCGAAGGGAATGATGGGGAGCGAGAGGCTGTTCCAGCCCGGCTGCAGGGCGTAGTTGACGGTGGTGTTGCCGGCAGCCCCACCGGGGGTGGGAGTGGCAGGGGGAGAAGGTGTCGGAGTGGGGGTGGCCAGCTCGGTACCGGTTTCCAGGGTCAATTCAAGCTCCGGCCGCAAGGCGGGATCGGCGTATTCGGCGGAAGCGAGTTGGAGCAGCAGGGTGCTGCCTTCGGAGATGCGTATTTGCCAGCCGAGATTGTTGGTGCCGTTGAGCCACTCCTGCACATCCGCGGTGACATCGAAGGTGTAGGTATCGCCTTCGTCTACGGCCGCCACGTCGGTCGGCGTCTGTACGAAATCCCAGATAGGCGCGCCGGCCCCGGCCTGTACCCAGGCCGAACTGCTGGTGGCCAGATACCAGTTGGCGCGGTTGACATCCCAGCGTCTGACCATGCGATGCAGCAGGAGTGAGCGACCCGTGTTCGACTCGCTGCGATAGACCGCGACAAGGCGCAGCCGTGCAGCCCGCACCGTCGCCCCCTGGGGGATGCGCTGCAGGTCGAACAGCAGCAGGCCACGGTGCCGGCTGCCGAAGACTTCGCTCAGGCTGAGGAGGGGCGAGCCCGCGTAGTTGACCTGGGGGTCGAAGTTGGAGATGTAGGTGTCGGCTACCCCTGTGTAGCCGTCCAGACCGGGCTTGAGGGTGATGGTGAAGGTGTCGGGCGTGGCGGTCGGGGTGATGGTGGGAGTAGGGGTGACGGT
>RFJM01000383.1 GCA_003694905.1 Caldilineae bacterium | reverse complement strand
TCAGCGTCCAGGGCATGGGGCCACGCACCGCCTTGACGAAGCCCGGCCCCCCAACCTGGCTGCCGGGGAAGACTTTGACGATTTCGACCCCCAGTTCCTCGGCCGCCGAGATCTCGCTGACGCTGCCGCAGCCGGGCGAATAGGCAACCTTGCGCCGGTTACAGAGCCGCGCGATCTCGGGATTCAGCACCGGCCCTACTACGAAGTTGGCGCCCAGTTGCAGATACAGGCCCGCGGTCACCGGGTCGATCACCGAGCCCACGCCCAAGATCACACGGTCGTCGTCCAGGAAGCGACGCACCAACTCGCCGAACACGACATGGGCCTGATCACCGCGATTGGTGAACTCGATGCAACGCGCGCCACCGTCGGCGCAGGCCTGCACGATCTGAGCCGCGACTTCCACATCGGGATGGTAGAACACCGGCACAAGTCCGGTTTCGAGCATCGTATTGAGCACCGTTAGACGGGAGAACTTTGCCATGAGGAGCTCCTTTAGCTAGCGGCTCACGCGGCCGGAGACATCACCGCCCATCAGCTTCTCCACTTCGGCCACGCTTACCAGATTGAAGTCGCCGAAGATGGTGTGCTTGAGCGCCGAGGCGGCCACTGCAAAATTGAGCGCCTGCTGTTTGTCATCGCCGTAGGTGAGGAGACCGTAGATCAGCCCGGCCACAAAGCTGTCACCGCCACCCACGCGGTCTACGATATGCGTGATATCGTATTGCGGGCCGAAATAAAGCCGGTCAGCATGCCACAGCACGGCGCTCCAGGTATTGTGGCTGGCGGAAAGGGAGCCGCGCAGGGTGATGGCGATGGTACGCAGATTGGGAAAGCGCTCGGCCAGGCCCTTACATACGTATTCATACTTGCTGGCATCCAGCTTGCCCGAGGTGACATCGGTATCCGGCGCTTTGATGCCGAACACCTTGTCTGCGTCTTCCTCGTTCCCCACGGCGATGTCGCAGTGGCGGACCAGGTCCTGCATCACCTCGCCGGGCTCCTTGCCCCACTTCCACAGCTTCTTGCGATAGTTCAGGTCGCAGGAAATGGTGAGGCCGTGGCGCCTGGCCGCCTGTACCGCTTCCAGACAGGTTGCTGCCGCCCCCTCGGAAATGGCGGGTGTGATGCCGGTCCAGTGGAACCAGTCTGCGTCGGCGAAAACTGCGTCCCAGTCGATCATGCCGGGTTCGATGGTGGCCAGGGCAGAGTTCGCCCGGTCGTAGATGACTTTGCTGCCACGGCTGACGGCACCGTGTTCCAGAAAATAGATTCCCAGGCGCCCGCCACCGCGCACCACATGGCGTACACCTACACCGAACTGGCGCAGGTAGTTGAGGCAAGCGTCGCCGATGTCGTTCTGCGGCAGCCGGGTCACATACTCGGTCTCCAGCCCGAAATGGGCCAGGGAGACCGCCACATTGGACTCGCCGCCGCCGTAGATGGCGTCGAAGCTGCGGGCCTGGGTGAAACGCAGATGGCCCGGTGGCGAGAGCCGCAACATGATCTCGCCAAAGGTAACGATTCGTGTCATGGTTGCCTCCGGTTCGGGAGAGGAGAGATAGGTTTGTCGAAGACAGGAGGTTACAGGCGATGGAGGTGAAAGCCGCCGTCGACGTTGATCACCTCGCCTGTAGAATAAGGCAACAGATCGGAAACGATGGCTAGAACCGCCTTGCCGATGTCCTCAGGCTCTCCCCAACGGCGAATCGGGGTCAGGCCCTCTTCCAGGATCAGGCGGTCGTATTTCTCCTTCACCACCGCGGTCAGGTCCGTGGCGATGATGCCGGGCCGGATTTCGTAGACATTGATGCCGTACTCGGCCAGGCGATCCGCCCAGAGCTTCGTCATCATGCCCATACCGGCTTTGCTGATGCAGTACTCGCCGCGGGAGGTGGAACTGGTGTAGGCGCTGATGGAGCCGATGTTGACGATCTTCGGGCGGGCGATCACACCTGTGCCCAGCAGCCGGATCATCTCACGAGCCACGCGCTGAGTGAGGAAAAAGGGGCCGCGGAGATTGACGGCCATGACCTCGTCGTAGCTGGCGGGCGTTGTCTGCAAGATGTCGAGACGCCGGCGTGGAGCGATGCCCGCGTTGTTGACCAGCACGTCGATGCGTCCCCAACGGTCCAGAGTAGCATCCACCAGGGCGTTCAGGCTGTCGAGATCGGCAGTATCGGCCTGCACCACCAGGGCGTCGCCCCCACTGCGGCGCACATCGGCCGCGGTCTCTTCGGCTGCAGCACTGTTGCTGTGGTAGTTGATGACAATGCGCCAGCCCTCGGCGGCCAGAGCCAGGGCAATCCCCCGGCCGATCCCCCGACTGCTTCCGGTGACGATGGCAACCTGCTCGGCGCCCATGGCTCATTCTTCTCCTTCCAATAGAGTCAGGGCCTTGTCGATGGCCTCCACGAAGAAATGTTCGCCCCACATCACGCTCTCATCCACGCCCAGCCCTTTGCGCTGGTGATAGCTGCCGTGCATGAGAATGCCCTCCCAGCCGGGTGTCTGGTCGGCCAGATAGTCGGGACCGGTGAGGGTGTCGAGGATAATGAGAGCGGCCTGGCGGTAGCGAGCTGCATACACCGGATCCTGATCCAGGCGGGCCAGATTGAGCAGGCCGCTGGCCGCAATGGCCGCGGCCGAGCTTTCGGCCTGGCTGCCCGGTTCCTGCCAGTCGTTGGGCGGCACGCCCGGCCCAAAGGGCGCATCATCCTCGAAGGAGGTGTGCTCAATATAGTAGTCGGCACACATCTTGGCCGTTTGCAGATACTTGCGCTCGCCCGTCATCTCATAGGCCGTACCAAAGCCGTACAGTGCCCATGCCTGGCCCCGCGCCCAGGTAGAATCCCCCCGCCAACCCTGATGGGTGGACTGGCGCAGAAATTCGCCCGTGTCCAGATCGAAGATGCCCTCATGAGCGGTGGAGCCGTCGCCCCGCACAAGGACACGGCGGGTAGTCAGGCAGTGGGCATGGGCCTTGCGCAGCAGGTCGGCATCGCCGGTCTGTTGGGCTGCGTAGAAGACGATGCCCACGTTCATCATGATATCGATGAAGAGCGAATTGTCCGCCACAAAGGAGCGAAGATACTGTCCCTTTTCTTTGAACCGCAGCCCCATGGTCTGGCCGGCGGTGATGATCACCTCGTTCAGTTTGGCATCGCCTGTAAGGTCGTACCAGCGCTTCCAGGTAGACCAGAAGACGAAGCCCAGGTCGTGCACGGTGCGATCGTGCTTGCGGTGCTCGAGCAGCCGCGAGTAGTGTTCGGCCCGCTGCCGCCAGGTTTCGCTGCCCGTACGCCGGTAAAAGAGCCACATCATGCCCCCGAGGAAGCCCTCGCACCAATTGGTCCAGGCCTCACCCTCGTGCTTCCACTTGCCGCCCTGGGTGTACATGGGGAAGAAATCGGGATAACGGGTTACCAGTTGTTCGACCTGATGCTGGGCGAAGACGAAGGCGTATTGCAGTTTTGGGATGAGGTGAGCAGGTTTCGGTTCTTGTTTCATAATCACAACCAGGTTGGGGAGTATAAGAGGAAGGTCACTCGAAAATAGCCCGCAGGGCATCGTCGAAATGGAAAGCCATGGCCTTGGCCGCGGCTTCGGGATCACCGGCGGTGATGGCGTGCACCACGCGTTCGTGGGCTACCTGGACCAGATGCCGTTCGCTGGCGGTGAGCCGGTGGTCGAGCCCCTCACGGATCACATCGCGCAGGACATCGCGAATGCTGTGGACCAGATGGTACAGCAGGGAATTGTGCGTGGCTTCGGCGACGAGCAGGTGCAGTCGCACATCGAGCTCGGCATAGGATTCAGCGTCATCCAGATGTTGGGCCATTTCGGCCACCAGTTCTTGCAGCGCTGTGGCCTGCTCGGGTGTACGGCGCTGGGCCGCCAGCCGCGCGCATTGCATCTCGATGCCATAACGTACTTCCAGGATCTCCCGGAGCTTCTCACGCTCGAAGGTCAGTACCCGCTCGAAAAAGGAATGGAGCACCTCGCCGCTGACGGGCTTGATCACCGCGGTGCGTCCTCCCGACATCTCGATCACTCCGCGACCTTCCAGCATTTTCAGAGCCTCACGCACGACCGGTCGGCTCACGCCAAAGGTCTCCGTCAGAACGGCCGTGGCCGGTAGTCGGTCGCCCGGACGCAGTCCTTCCCGCTCAATCATGTCCATGATGGCGTCAGAAACCTGTTCGACCAGGGACTTATGGAACAGCTCGATGGGTGTGGTCGACATGCAAGGGCCTCGCTTGATTTGACAATTTCGAATGTCCAGGCTAAGCTATATCATATATTATCATACAGGCAGACAGCCATATTGTAATACAGGCCGCCCCGATTGGCAAGGCCACCAGCCTCATTCAAGTCACCATGGCAAAACTCGCCGTCAGCAGCAAACGCAAAGCCGTCTACCAGTGGCTCCTGGCCCGCATCATTGCCGGCGACTTCGCCCCCAATACGCCTCTGGTTATCGACGAACTGGCACGCACGCTCGATGTCAGCCCCATCCCCATCCGCGAGGCCCTGCAGCAACTGGAGGCGGAAGGCTTCGTTGTCATTCGACCCTACGCCGGCGTTACCGTCTCAGATCTGAAACCGGGCATGATTTCCGAGATCTTCGTCCTCCTCGAGACGGTTGAGGTCATCAGCGGGCGCATGGCCTGTCTCAATGTCTGCGACGACAATCTGGTCGAGATAGAACGCCTCCTCCGGCAAATGGATCAGGTGCTGGATGATCCTGACGAGTGGTCGCAACTGAACGCCGAGTTCCACAAGCTCATCTGCCAGTGCTCCGGTGCCACCCTCGTCACAGACATCATGGAACGCATGTTGTTGCACTGGGATCGGCTGCGGCGGCACTACTTGGAGGATGTCTTCGGCAAGCGCATCGACAAGGCCCACGCCGACCATTGGCAGATGTACTACGCCATTCGCGACAGAGATCCCGACCGCCTGGAGGCCGTTGTGCGGGAGCACAATCGCTCGGCCCTGAAGGACTACATCGACCACCTGCATCGCTCGGGCTACGGCGACGATCAGGTCCCCGTCGTCTGGAGCCTGGAAGCCACCTAACCATGAATGCCAAAGCCCGCTTTCTGAACGCCCTGCGACTGAAGCCCGTGGACCGTCCGCCGGTTGCCGCGGTAGTGACCGGCATTACTGTGGACATGATGGAGAAAGCGGGCATCTATTACCCCGACGCTCACAAGACCAGCGAGCAACTGGCCGGCCTGGCGGCTGCGATCTGGGAACACCATCGCATCGAAGCCATCAAGCTCCCCTTTGGCATGACCGTGGAAGCGGAAGTGCTGGGGTGCGAAATCGACTACGGTACCTACGATACCCTGCCCACCGACATCTATCCCATCTGGAACCACCCGGATGAGCTTACGATTCCCGACGATTTCCTGGAGCGAGGTCGCGTGCCGGTGGTGCTGGAAGCCATCTCCCGACTGCGCCAGCGTTATGACAACGAAGTTGCAGTCATCTCCTCCATCGTTGGGCCTTTTGCCCTGGCGGCCAAGCTCTTCGGCTTCCCCAACCTTTTCCCCTGGCTCATTACCGAGCCGGACTACGTCCATCGTATCATGGGCCGGCTCACCGATCTGGCAATCTCCTATGCCAATGCGCAGGTCGAGGCCGGGGCCGATGCCATCGTTCTGGGTGAAGCCACCTGCTCCGGCGATCTTATCTCCCCGGACACCTATCGCGACTTCATTCTCCCCTATCACAAGCGGTTGTGCCCCGCGATTAAGGCACCTACCATCCTCCACATCTGCGGCAAATCCAGCAACCATCTTGCTTACATCGCAGAAACCGGTGCCACCTGCTACAGCTTCGACGAAGGTGTAGACATGGCCGAAGCACGCAAGCATCTCAAAGGCCGGGTGGCCTTGGCCGGTTACGTCCCCACCGTGGAAGTGCTGCTCAACGGCACACCCGAACTGGTCTATCAGGCCTCCCTGGAATGTCTGGGCAACGGCGTGGACATCCTGGCGCCGGGTTGCTCACTGCCGCAACACACACCGCCGGAGAATATTGCCGCCATGGTGCAGGCGGCGTATGACTGGGCCGACCGGCCCGAAGTGCGCCACGAGATCCCCACCGTCATCCAGGCCCTTCGCCAGCAGAAAGCACGCCCCAAACGCGCTCAGCGTAGCCGCAGGCGCAGCCGGGTCCAGGCTTGAGCCACCAGTCATCCTTCTCACAGCGATTGCCGCCGCGAGTGCGGAAGACCCACCCGTACTCCTCCCGCCCCTTCACCTCCTCCCGACTACGGAGGCCCTGTGTACTCGATCGTCCAGGTCGAAGTCGGCCGCTATGATTACCCATTCCGGGGCGAGTTCAAATTCTTTGAACCCGGCCCGGACGGACGCGTCGTGCGGCCGTCGGTACTGCTGCGCCTGACCGACGACCAGGGTAATCAGGGCTGGGGGCAGGCTGTGCCCGTACCTTCCTGGAGTTACGAGACCGTTGAGTCGGTAACGACCAGCCTGAGCCGCTACCTGGCCCCCGCCCTCCTCGGCGCCAACCCGGCCGACATCGCCGACATCCATGCGCGCATGGACCGGGCCATCCGCCCCGGCTTGACCACGGGCCAGCCCCTGGCCAAGGCCGCCGTCGATCTGGCCTGCTACGACCTCATGGGCAGGCAACAAGGGCTTCCTCTGCAACGCCTGCTCGGTAGCCAGGACCCGCCCCGAGCGCTCACCTTGAGTTGGACCGTGAACGCCACCACGCTGAAACAGGCGGAAGCGCAGTTGACCGACGGTGATGCCCGCGGCT
>RFJM01000382.1 GCA_003694905.1 Caldilineae bacterium | reverse complement strand
GGGGTGCGGGGAGCGCCGCCGCATCCGCGGCGTCGGCCGCCCAGACAGGTAGCCGGGGCTTCAGCCTCTCGGGCAGACCTGCATGTGGGACAGGCTTTCCAGCCTGTCCGAATGCAGGCCCACGCAGCACGGCCTGGAAAGCTGAAACGCTCGTTAGTCGTCTGGTCGGGTCGGGCCGCCTCTTTTTCGGGGGGGCGGCGCTGCCTGGCCGTCCCCAAATTGAAACACACCTCAAACCTGGCGCGACCATTGACCCGCCGCCAACCTTGTGCTATTCTACGCGTTGGCCCTGCAACAGGTCTATCATCATGAAACCAACGCCCACGCAAAAGCTCTACTGGGCCGATGCCTACCGCCGCACCTTCACCGCTCAAGTCCTGAAGTGCGAGTCTGGCGAACGGCCCGGTGTCGTGCTCAACCGCACGCTCTTCTATCCCACCGGTGGCGGCCAGCCCCATGACACCGGCCGGCTGGGTTCGGCCAGGGTGATCGATGTCAGACAGATAGACGATGTCATCGTGCACTACCTGGACCGCGAACCCGAACCCACGCCGGAACTCTGTGGCACCATCGATTGGCCACGGCGGTGGGATCACATGCAACAGCATAGCGGCCAACATCTGCTGTCGGCGGCGTTCGTCGAGCTGCTGGACCGACCAACCATCGGCTTTCATCTCGGCGAGGAAACGGTCACCATCGACCTGCCCGGTCCGATGCCGTCCCAGGAAGAGGTAGACCGGGTTCTGGACTTTGTCCAGGCCGTGATCGCCGAAGATCGCCCTGTCGTCAGCTATCAGGTCGATGCGGAGGAGGCGGCTGCGCTGCCTCTCCGTAAGGCCCCGACCGTATCCGACCTGGTGCGGGTGGTCGAGATCGAGGACCTGGATTGGTCGGCGTGCGGCGGCACGCACGTGCGCAGCACCGGTGCCATTGGCAGTCTCGTCATCACCCGACTGGAGCGCCGGGGCTCGAACGTCCGTGTCCATTTTCTGTGTGGTGGCCGCAGTCACGCCGATCACCGGAGGCGGCTGCAGGTCACCCAGGCGTTGTGTGATCTCCTCACCACGGGCGTGAGCGAGCTGCCCGCCTCCGTGGCCAAACTGCAGGAGGAACGCAGTACCCTGCAAAGGACCTTGCGCCAGGCCCGGTCCGAACTGCTTGCCCTGCAGGCAGTGCAAATGTTATCCTCGGCCACAACCGTGGGCGGGGTGCGCATCGTGCGCCACATCCTGGACGGCGATGATCCCCAGGCGCTCAACCAACTCCTGCGCGCCCTCACCGATGGCGGTCGCTGTGTCGCCCTGCTGGCCTGGAGCGGAGAGCGGCCGCGCTGGCTGGTCGGCCGTTCGGCGGATGTGGCGGTGGATCTGACCGCGCTGCAGCAAGTCGTGCGCAGCGTCGATGGCATCAAAGGCGGAGGCCGCGGCGACCTGCTTCAGGGCGGAGCGGCCGATCTGGCCGCGATAGAGACGCTGCTGAGCCGGCTGGAAGAGCAGGTTCGGCGGCTGCTGGCAGAAAACCCGGCCTGAGCACTCCAGGACCATCTATCCCAAAACCCCAGCAAGAAATCAAAGTTTATCGGAACAACCATGCACGAACTCGGACCCCAACTCTACGCAGAAACCACCTTCCAGCACTCCAACCCGGGTTTTGTCGTCACTTCGGAAGGCGTGATCTGCATCGACAGTCCGTTGATTCCCAGCGAAGCCCGTGCCTGGCGTCGCACCATCGACGAGACCAGCGGTGGCCTGCCCATCCTCTATGTCATCGTCACCGACCATCATCGCGGGCACTGTCTGGGCAGCCAGTGGCTCAGCCGCACCGTCATCGCTCACGAACTGGCCTGGAAGCACATGCGCAACTACGGCGAGAATTTCAAGCAGCGCGTGCGCGACAGCTTCAAGAAGCAGCCCGAGATCCGCGTCCAGTTCGAGGATCTGGAGATCATCGTCCCCAGTATCACCTTTCAAGACGCACTCACCATCATTCGCGGGGATCGGGTTGTACGCGTGATCCATGTGGGCGGCCATACGCCGGCCACCAGCATGGTCTGGTTCCCCGTGGAAAAGGTCCTCTTTGCAGGTGATATCGTCTGGATCGACCAGCATCCCTTCATGACCCAGGCCAACTCGGCCGAGTGGCTGGCGGCCCTGGACTTTATTCGTACCCTCCAACCCCAATACATCGTACCCGGTCATGGCCCCCTCTGCGACGTCAGCGCTCTGGACCGGCTCACCGAGTACCTGACCTTCCTGCGCCGGCGCACCTTGGACCTGTTCAACGCGGGTCGCAGCAAGCAGGAAACGGCCAGCCTCCTGATCCCCGAACTCAAACCCTGGTTTCCTATCCCGCCCGAACGTTCTCCCAAAATCGAGTCACAGATCCGCTCCGGCATCGGTCGCGTGTACGACGAACACCGCCGCGCCCATGAGGCCAGACAGGCCGCGGCCGCACCGGCCAAGGCCGCGGCCCGCTAACACCCCACAGCCGCGCTACCTCCTGCCTACCCCTGTTGTTACCGACGGTCGTCAGCATATCAGGTGTCGAAGGAGGAAGAATGCAAGATGGCACACGCGATTCACACCCAGAAGGTTACTCCGGCCGACGAGTTACGTAATCTGCTGAACGAATGCGAGAAACGGGCCGTCAACATCCGAGGCAGCGGGGCCGACCAGGCCCGGGAGCTTCTCCAATGGCTGGATCTCATCCATGAGCGGCTGCCCGAACTGGAGGCAAGCGGGCTAAACATGCAGCCCGAACGCGTCCGCTGGGAAGCCGTTTTGGGCGCGGTCCGCAGGCACGAGAAGGAATTGCGCCGGGAACTGGAACCGCTAGGCGGGTTGGAGAGCCTGCGGCGGCAGCTGCCGGCCGAACCGGATCCCGACCGTTGGTGGTGGTGGCTCGATCAGCACGCGGCCGAGCGAACGCGGCGGCGTCTCAGCCGCGGCCTCATCACGGTGATCGCGCTTGTGGCCCTGGTCCTGGCAGCACGCTGGTTGTTCAACTATCTTTTCCCTGTGGACCCCAATGTCCTGGCTTCCTACGATTTACAAACCGAAGCCGAGCGTCTCATCGAAGAGGGGAACTACGAACAGGCTGTCCAGAATTTCCAGGAAGCCTTGACCTACACCCCCGACGATGAGGATCCACAGATCTGGCTGGTGGCGCTCTACGATGTCACCGGCCGTTCCGACGAGTCTCGCGCCTTGCTCGATAAGCTGCTGACCCGGTATGATCCCAGTACGGTCTACGCCGAGCTGGCCCAGCGCTACTATCTGCTTCAGCAGTACGAGACCAGCCTGGCCTATGCCCAGAAAGCCATTGACGCAAACCCCGAAAATCCCGAAGCCTATCTGGCCGCGGGTGGTGCCTACGAGGCTCTGGGTGATTTCGTCCAGGCGATGGCCTCCTTCGAGCAGGCATCAGACATCGCGGAACGGCTGGACATGCCCGAACTGCAGGCGTTGGCCCGCGTGCGCATGGCCGAACTCTTGCAACGCCGTCCTGTTGCACCATTCCTCACCCCCGAAGGCTGAACCGGGTGGCCCGGCCTGTCCCTTGCCGGCATCCCAGCGTTTTTCCGCCGGCAAAGCGGCAGCCTCGCCCGAATCCCACTCTGGCAGACGGTCACTTCTTCATTTCCCGACATCCACCTACCCTTCCCTCTCCCCTGCTTCGCCATCATGGTCAACCCCGATCTCCTTACCCCCTATCGTGTGAATCTCGCCGGCGTCGAGCGAGACCTGCCCCGCGTGGAAATCGCGCCGGGCGTCGTCATTGCCATCCTCAACATCCTGGGCGATACAGAATTGACGGAAAGTGTGGCCGCGGCCTTGGTGCAAAAGCTGCCGCCGGAGGCCGAGGTCCTGGTCACGCCCGAAGCCAAGAGCATCCCGCTCTGCTATGCCATGTCGGTTAAGAGCGGCCTGACCTACGCCGTCCTGCGCAAGAGCTGCAAGCCCTACATGACCGGTGCCATCTCGGCCGAGGTGGTCAGCATCACCACCGGCAAGCCTCAGACCCTGTGGCTGGACGGCCGCGACATCGCCAAGGTGCGAGACCGCAACGTTGTTTTCGTTGACGACGTCATCTCCACGGGCAGCACCCTCAAGGGAGCTACGACGCTGCTGGAGCAGGCCGGCGCCCGCGTCATCGCCAGTGCCGCCATCCTCACCGAGGGGGATAACCCCGAGTGGGAGAAGATTATTTCCCTGGGCAATCTGCCCGTCTGGATCGACAAGAGCTGAGTCCGAGGACTTTTATCCTGCATGCACGAGAAACTGGAAGAGATCGAAGCCCGCTATATCGAACTGGAACGGCAAATGGCCGACCCCGCCGTGGCTGCCGACTATCAGCAGGTGGCCAGGCTGGCGCGCGAGCAGGCCGAACTACGCGAGATCGTCGATACCTATCGCCAATACAAGAAGCTCCGGGCCGAACTGGATGAGGCCCGAGAACTGCTGGAGCATTCCGATGACCCCGACCTGCGCGAACTGGCTGCTGCAGAGATCGATGAACTGGAAGCGAGGCAGGAGGGGCTGGAACAGGAGCTCCGCAAACTGCTACTGCCCCGCGACCCCCGTGACGACAAGGACGTCATCGTCGAAATCCGGGCCGGTGCAGGTGGCGACGAAGCCGGTCTCTTCGCCGCCGACCTGTTTCGTATGATCACGCGCTATGCGGAAAAGAAAGGCTGGAAGACCCAGGTGCTCTCCAGCCACGAAAGCGGGATCGGTGGCTTCAAAGAAATTATTTTCGAAGTGCGCGGCAAAGGCGCCTACAGCCGCCTGAAGTACGAATCTGGGGTCCATCGGGTGCAGCGCGTGCCCGAGACCGAATCTCAGGGGCGCATCCACACCTCTACGGCCACGGTGGCCGTCCTGCCCGAGGCCGATGAGGTGGAGATCGATATCAATCCCAACGACCTGCGTATCGACATCTACCGTTCCAGTGGTCCCGGCGGTCAGAGTGTCAACACCACCGACAGCGCTGTACGCATCACCCACCTGCCTACCGGCCTGGTGGTGCAGTGCCAGGACGAGAAAAGTCAGCGCCAGAACCGCCTGCGGGCCATGTCGATTCTGCGGGCGCGCCTGTACGACATGGAGATGAAAAAACGGCAGGCCGAACTGAGCGCGGAACGGCGTTCCCAGGTCGGAACCGGTGAGCGTAGCGAGAAGATCCGCACCTACAACTTCCCCCAAAACCGGGTTACCGATCACCGCATCGGCCTGAGCTCCTACAACCTGCCTGCCATCCTGGACGGCGAACTGGATTTCTTCATCGACGAACTGGCAGCAGCAGAACAGGCCGCCAGGCTCCGGGAGCTGAGCGCCGAAGCCGCCGAGCAGTCGGGATGACTTCCCTGCAACAGGTGCTAGACGAGGCGACCCTTCGCCTGCAGCAGGCGGGAGTAGATTCTCCCCGGCTCGACGCACAGCTGCTGCTGGCCCATGTGTTGCAGGTCGAACGCACCTACCTGCTGGCCCATCCCGAGCAGGCACTCACACCAGAGCAGCAGGAACGCTGTCACGGATTGTTGGCGCGGCGTCTGCACCGGGAACCGCTGGCTTACATCACCGGCAGACGCTGGTTCTACGGCCTGGAGTTGACGGTCACGCCGGCGGTGCTCATCCCCCGCCCGGAGACCGAGCAACTGGTCGAGACCGCGTTGGCCTGGCTTGAACAACGAGCGCATACACCCCTGTGGGTGGCCGACATCGGTACGGGTAGCGGTGCCATCGCCGTCGCCCTGGCCGTCCATACCCCGTCCAGCGTACACATCGTCGCTACCGACGTCTCGCCCCAGGCCCTTGAGGTTGCCCGAGCCAATGCTCGCGAACATCGCGTCGAACATCGCATCGACTTCCGCCTGGGCGATACATTCGAACCCCTCGGCGAACCCGTAGATCTCATCCTGGCCAACCTGCCCTACGTGGCCGAGGAGGACCGCGAGCAATTGATGCCCGAGGTGCGCGACTACGAGCCCGCGCTGGCCCTCTTCGCCGGCCGGGATGGCCTGGACGTGCTCACCCCCTTTCTGGAGCAGGCACCTCGCCATTTGCGGCCACAAGGTGCCATCCTCCTGGAGATCGGCTATCTCCAGGGCCCTACCATTCGACGCCTGGCCCGCCGCGCCTTTCCCAGAGCGCGCATCCGTCTGCACCGTGATCTGGCCGGCCTCCAGCGCTTGCTCGAGGTGCAGACCTAGCGAGACACAATCGACAATGGCGACCCCGATGCCACACTCCTCGCCAACAAAAACGCCAATTCCCTTGCGGAATTGGCGTTCAGAAGTTCGTTGCAGTCGACATCAGCCCCTGGTCTTGGACATCGTCTTCAGGCACGAGGAGCAGATCTTCACCTGGCGCACTTTGCCGTCGATGACCATGCGGCGCTTCTGGATATTCGGATTGAAGCGTCGTTTGACGTGTCGCTGCGAGAAGCTGACGTGGTTGCCAAACTGCGGGCCTTTGCCGCAAATCTCACATTTTGCCATAATAAAAGAACTCCGATTTACCTGGATTGCTTGTCGATCAACCGCCATCGCCGCGGCACGGCGCCACGTTGACAGCCAAACAAAGGCCCCCGTTGCGGGAGCCACCGATTAGATTAACACAAAGCGCCGCTTCATGCAAATCACCGTCCACGGAGAAATCGCGTGACCACCCGCCAGTCTTCTCTCGGCAAGATCGAAATATCGGCCAACGCCATCGCCACCCTTGTCGTGGAGACGGTTTTGGAGTGTTATGGTGTGGTGGGTCTTGCCGGCAAAACCAAATTTGACACCTGGAGCAAAGGTCTGCTCTCCGGCGATAGCGCCCACCACGGCGTGACCGTCTCTGTTGACGACGAGGGTATCGTCGTCGACATCTACATCATCATCGAATACGGCACCCGCATCTCTGAAGTTGCCAGAGGTGTTATGAGCCGGGTTGCTTACACCCTGGAGGAGATCTCCGGCCTGCCGGTGCTGGCCGTGAACGTCCATGTCCAGGGCCTGAGGGTGAGCGAACCCGAGCCCAGATAAGATGAGAGGGACCCCTTGACCCAAGCACACGACCTTCCCCACGAACAGGCACCCCTGTCGCCCGGCCAGCCCGTGCGCCGCATCGACGGCCGGGACTTCCATCGCATGATGGGCGCGGGCTATGCCTGGCTCAAGCAGCACAGCCATATCGTCAACGCCCTGAACGTCTTCCCCGTGCCCGACGGTGACACCGGCACCAACATGGTGTTGACCATGCAGTCGGCCTGGCAGGAAGCCTCGGAAAGGGTAACCGCGGCCGCGGGCGAAATGGTGCATGCCTTCGCCCAGGGCGCCATCCGCGGTGCCAGGGGCAACAGCGGCGTCATCCTCTCGCAGATCTTGCGCGGCATGGCCGAGTATCTGCGCGATGCCCCCGACATCGATGCCGAGCGCCTGGCCGCGGCCTTGCAACAGGCGCGGGAGACCGCGTACAAAGGTGTGCTCAAGCCCGTCGAAGGTACCATCCTCACGGTCATACGCGAGGCCGCAGATGCCAGCGGACACGCTGCCGCCATCAGCTCCGACCTGCGGTTCGTCTTCGACTCGACCCTCGACAAGGCTCACCAGGCCCTGCAGAATACCCCCAACCTGCTGCCGGTGCTCAAACAGGCCGGAGTGGTCGACGCCGGCGGGCAGGGACTCTACTACATCCTGGAAGGGATGGGCAAATGGTTGCGCGGAGAGCCCATGCCCATGCCCGATCAGGTGACCGCCAGCACCCAACCCGTCGAACTCCCCCAACCCGATCTCGAGGTGTTCGGCGAAGAGGAGTGGGG
>RFJM01000051.1 GCA_003694905.1 Caldilineae bacterium | reverse complement strand
GTCCCATATCCAGCTCTGGTCGAGAAGCTGAAACCCCGGCCGCCTGTCTTGTTGGCCGACGTCGCAGATGACGGATAACATCAGCGGTCTGGCCTTTCCATCGCTCATCGCCAAAGGGGAACAAAGTGCCAAGGAGTTCCAGCAACGCTTCGCTCTGGCCAGTCGAGCAGGCTTGAATCTCGAGCAACCGCGGGGGTGAGCAGTGATGGCGCACAAGGGTTGGTTTCCTATCTGCGGCGTCGCTTATCCTGGGTCCAGCACCAACGTTGTGTCTGGCACCTGTGGCGTAACCTCAGAAAACCGCCGGCACGAGCGGCAAAGCAGGCCGGCGAAGGTCTCGACAAAGAAGCCGCAAAACGCAAACGCCAGAAAGTGCGTGAAGAATTGGGCACCCTCATCCATGGGGTCATCGATGCCGCCAGCCACGAGCAGGTGGAACAAGCGTTGCAAGCCTTGCGCCACCATCCCTTTGGCGCCGGCATTGCTGCCTTTCTCAACCTCCATCTTGACCACACCTGGTTTACGCCCTCGCCTATTACCAGGGTTTGCAGCGTGTCTTCCCCGAGTGGTTCTGGCGTGATTTTCGCTTGAGGCTCGGACGTGGTCGCAATCATGGCTCAGAGCAACGACTGGAGCGAGCCGCCTTGCTTTGGGCTGTCTATCACAACTTCACGCCCGCCCAACAAAGGTACGAACGCAAACGCCACTATCGTCATCCCGGCCTCAGCCCTCTGGGCGTCGCCGGCTTCCTCCATGAGAATATCTCCTATGTGGATGCTTTGGAAGTCTAGTTTTTCCACGGTTCCTCCTCCTATTGCCTCCCGGCATGGGAGCGGAATACCGTGGAAGAACCAGCAGCTCCACCCCCCTTTACCTCCAACTATGTCTCCCAACACTGCCCATCCAGGTCACCAACAAGAGATGGAACCGAGTCCACACACCCCGAGAACTGCGAGTCCTCTGCTTTGTGTTAGAATAGCAGAGTTGTCTCGGAAGGTCCTGTCGCTGCCGGCTCCGGCCCGGGGGCATTTCAGGCAACAGACTGTTGGGCCCTATCGGGCATCTATTTCCCTGACAAAGGTGACAAAACCATGGATGTATCTCCTCAAGAACTGAGTGCTTCCGAACTAAGGCGTACCTGTGCGCCCGATGAGATGGCCTTTGCCACAACCGCGGATCTGGATCGGTTGGAGGGCATTATCGGGCAAGAAAGAGCGACGCGCGCCATCGAATTCGGTATTGAAATCGAAGCCGACGGTTTCAATATCTTCGCCATGGGGCCTAGCGGCGCAGGGAAGAGCAGTACCATCCTGCGCTATCTACAAGAGCGCGCGC
The DNA here is from genome assembly GCA_003694905.1 of Caldilineae bacterium. Lineage (GTDB taxonomy): Bacteria > Chloroflexota > Anaerolineae > J102 > J102 > J102. Next base: position 18,134 of record RFJM01000051.1, on the reverse strand, counting down.
GGGAACGCCCGACGCCTTCGGACTGGGCCTATGTGAGAAACCCCGCCGATGCCTATCGTCCTCGCTCGCTCGAGCTCCCGCCCGGCCGTGGCCGCAGCGCGTGTGCCGGCCTGCGCGATGTACTCCGGACGAGTGAGGATGCCCTCAAGAGCGCCTTCTCCGGCTCGCTGTACGAGGAGGCACATAGCCAGGTGCTCCAGGCTTTTGGGGAGCGCCAGCAGCAGATCTTGCGGCAACTGGAGGCTTTTGCCCATCAGCGTTCCTTTGCCCTGCTGCGGACGCCCTCAGGGCTCACCTTCGCTCCTATGATCAAGGGAAAGACCCTGACGGCCGAAGAATACGAGCGACTCAGCCCGAAGCAGAAGGAGGCCTTTGCCGCACAGGAATCCGAACTGCAGCAGGCTTTGGAAACGACCTTGCAGGAGCTACACAGGCTGCAACAGGAGATGGATGAGGAACTCTCGAATCTGAATCGCAATGTCGCGACGGCGACCATCAAGCCTCTGTTCGATAGCCTGCGCAGTCGTTTCCAGGAATGCGAGACCTTCCTGGCCTACACGCGGGAGGTCGAAGAAGACATCGTTCGCCGGGTGGTGGAGAAGAGGTTGCTCTTGGGCGAAGTAGAGAAAGAGGGTGAAGAAGACCGGCGGCGAGCAGCCTCGCATTCCCGTCGCTGGACGGACGACTACGAGTTGAACCTCATCGTCGATCATGCCGATACCGAAGGTGCCCCTGTTATCCACGAGATCAACCCCAGCTATCCCAATCTGATCGGCAAGATCGAGTACCGGGCCGAATTTGGTGCTCTCGTCCCCGACCACCATACCATCCGTGCTGGAGCGCTGCACCGGGCCAACGGCGGCTATCTCGTCATCGATGCCCGTGCCATGTTGTCGTACCCCATGGCCTGGGAAGGGCTGAAACGCGCCTTGCGCTACAAAGAGATCCGCATCGACGAACCCGCGGCGCAGGCCGGTGCCATTCCCGCCGCCAGTCTGGCGCCCGAATCAATTCCCCTGCGGATCAAAGTTGTTCTCATCGGCGATCCCGATACGTACTATTCGCTGTACGAGGCCGATGCCGCCTTTGCCAAGCTGTTCAAGGTGCGTGCCGACTTTGCCAGCGACATGGAGTGGTCGCAAGAGAACCTGATGCAGATGGCGCGCTTCATCCGCACCCGTAGCGAGGAAGAAGATCTGCGGGCCTTTGATCTGGGCGCGGTGGCCGAGGTTGTGGAGTATGCAGGGCGTTTGGTGGAAAGCCAGAAACGCCTTACCACGCGCTTTGCCCATGTGGCCGATGTAATTCGTGAGGCCGACTATTGGGCGGGGCGAGACGGCGCCGAGCTGGTGAGGCGCGAACACGTGCGCAAAGCCCTGGACGAGAGACGTTTCCGCTCCAACCTCTATGCCGAACGCCTGCAACGCATGATCGCCGAAGGCACCCTGATGGTCATGACCGAGGGCGCTGTGGTGGGGCAGGTTAATGGTCTGTCCATCGTCTATCTGGGTGATTGGGAATTCGGCAAGCCCTCGCGCATCACGGCCACTACATATCTCGGCAGCAAGGGGATCATCGACATCGAGCGTGAGTCGCATCTGAGTGGACGTATCCATGACAAAGGGGTACTCATTCTGGCAGGGTACCTGGGGCAGAAGTACGGCCAGGACAAGCCCCTGAATCTCACAGCCTCCATTGCATTCGAACAGTCGTACAACGGCATAGACGGGGACAGTGCCAGCTCGACCGAACTGTATGCCCTGCTGTCATCTCTGTCGGGACTGCCGATCAAGCAGGGGATCGCAGTTACCGGTTCGGTCAATCAACACGGTGTCATCCAGGCCGTAGGAGGGGTAACGGCCAAGATCGAAGGCTTCTTCGACGTCTGCAAGGCCAGAGGGCTTACGGGCGATCAGGGGGTCATCATTCCGGCCGCCAATGTAGGAGATCTCATGCTCCGCCAGGATGTGGTCGATGCCGTCGAGGCCGGGCAGTTTCACATCTGGCCGGTGGAGACGGTTGACGAAGGATTTTCGATTCTGACGGGGGTGCCGGCCGGGGAGAGAGGAGAGGATGGGCGTTTCCCCGAAGGCACCTTCAACCGCCTGGTCGATGACAGGTTGCATGAAATGGCCGTGGCCCTGGCTCGCTTCCCCAATAAGGAAAAGGAACGGCGAGAAGAAGAGCCGGAGGAAGAGGAAAAAGAGCAGGAGGATACTCCCGATACCAAGGAGGAAACCCGAAGGTCGGGGGACAGCCCCAGCTCTTGCTGAGAGTCCTTGTCCCCAACGCCCAGGATGGCTTGGTCGGTAGGAGCTGGCCGTACGGTATCGCAGCCGGCTCAGAAGGCTGTCTCGCCGGGAACCTCCCGCCGCTGTTGTGTTGTTCGTCTGCTGGCTTACTTGCAAGTCCGCCGCCATATGGTATTATGAGGACGGCCATCGACCCCTTGGGCGATGAGCCGGCTATTCCTCTAACCCCGACGCTACCGTCGGCCAGGCACAACCGGTTCGCTCGGATCTTCGCAGACCGAGACGGCGAATAGTTGTCGAAACAATTTATCGCCACAGGTCTGCGCGCCTGTGGTTTTTTAATTCCATGTCCCAACCATCTCCCACCAGCACATCTCCCCTACCTCTTCGTATCGGTGTTATCGGTGCCGGCCGGGTTGGCGGTGCCATGTGTCTGGCCGCCCACGCTGCCGGCTATCCCGTCGTATCCATCTATAGCCGTACAACCGAGCGCGCTCGGGCCTTGTGCCGGGCAACCGGAGCCGCGCTGGCCGCCGATATCGCTGCCGTCGCCACCGGAGCATCGTTCATCCTCATTGCCGTCCCCGACGATGCCATCGCCGCCGTGGACGCGGCCGGGAAGGACGCCTGGCAGCCCGGTAGTCTGGTCGTGCACCATTCGGGCGTTCATCCCGCATCGGTTCTCGAACACGCCGCCGCTGCCGGTGCCTGCACTGCCACCCTCCACCCTCTGCAGGCCGTTCCCTCGGCCGAAGCCGGAGTAGAATTGTTCAAAGGGAGCTACTTTGGAATCAGCGGCCATCCCCGGTGCCTGCCCGTGCTGGAAAGCTTTGTTCGCGGTCTCGGGGGCCATCCACTGCGCATCGACGACGAGGCCAAGCCCCTCTACCATGCTGCGGCAGTGTTCGCCAGCAACTACCTGGTCGCGTGCTTTGCTCAGGCCGTGCGTCTGCTGGTAGAGCTGGGGATCTCGGAAGAAGAAGCCGCCGCGGCTCTGCTGCCGCTGGCGCGGGGTGCCGTCAATAACCTGGCCCATCCGGGTCTTCCTGACGCCTTGACCGGCCCGCTCACGCGCGGCGATGTGGGAACGGTCCGGCAACACCTACAACAACTTGCCGAGTACCCTCAGACCGACTCTCTATATCGCCAGCTTGCTCTGGCCGCCTTACCCATCGTCGCCGAACAGGGACGGTTGCCGGCGGCGAGACTGGAAGCTCTGCGCCGGCTTCTTGCCATTCCCCACCAATCTTTTTCCCTATCCGTTTCAGGGAGTACGTAGCCATGAAAACCACCATTCGCCATATCCAGAAGAAAAAGGAACGCCGCGAGCCCATCGTGATGCTCACTGCCTATGACTACACTTCGGCGCGACTTGCAGCCGATGCCGGGGTCGACATGATCCTGGTCGGTGATAGTCTGGGCATGGTCATCCAGGGTTATGAAACTACCCTTCCCGTCACCCTGGAGGAGATGATCTACCATACCCGTGCCGTGGTACGGGGGGCACCCGAAACCCTCGTAATTGCCGACATGCCCTTCATGACCTACCAGATTTCGCCCGAGCAGGCCTTGGCCAACGCCGGCCGGCTCATGCAGGAGAGTGGGGCCCAGGCCGTGAAACTCGAGGGCGGAGCCCACATGGCCAGTACCGTAGCGCGTTTGGTCGAGGTCGGTATCCCCGTGATGGCACACATCGGCCTTACCCCACAGAGTGTGAACCAACTGGGCGGATGGCGAGCCCAAGGCCGGACTGCACAGGAGGCCGAGCGGCTGATCGAAGATGCCCTTGCCCTCGAGCAGGCGGGAGCCTTCGCCGTTGTGCTGGAACTCGTCCCCGCCGAATTGGCGGCCCACATTTCGGCGCAGCTCTCCATTCCGACCATCGGCATCGGCGCCGGCCCCGGTTGCGACGGACAGGTTCAGGTCTGGCACGATATTCTGGGGCTGTTTGATGATTTCCAGCCCAGGCACGCGCGGCGCTATGCCGAGTTGGGCAGCCTCATACGACAGGCTGTGGCCCGCTATTGTGCCGATGTACGCTCGCATCGATTTCCCACCGACGAGCATGCCCCCCATCTGAGCGAGGAACTGTCCTCACTCTACGCCCCGCGCAACGGCCGTAATGCCCGAACCCTTCCCCAGGCCGAAGCAGCGTGACACATGTACACAGCCATCAACCCGACAGAACGGAGTTCTCTGCCATGACCGTGACACATCCTGCCCCACCAACCCGAAGTCCGGTGCTGACATTGATAGAAGATCCTGCGAAGATGCACGAAGTCAGGCGCCGTCTGCGTGGCGAAATCGGTCTTGTGCCTACCATGGGATACCTGCACGATGGGCATCTGTCCTTGGTGCGCCGCGCTCGAGCCGAAAACGATGTCGTAATCACCACCATCTTCGTAAACCCCACCCAGTTTGGACCCGGCGAGGACCTGGACGCCTATCCTCGCGACCTCCCTCGCGATCTGGCCCTGCTGGAACAGGAGGGGGTCGATATCGTCTTTGCACCCGCGGCGGAGGCGCTCTATCCACCCGGTTATCAGACATGGGTAGAACTATCCGAACTGCCCAGACATCTTGAAGGAGCGCGGCGTCCCGGCCATTTTCGCGGAGTCACCACGATTGTCACCAAGCTCTTCAATCTGACGCGCCCCACCCGCGCTTACTTCGGTCAGAAGGATGCCCAGCAGGCACTGATCCTGCGCCGTCTGGTCGAGGATCTGAACTATGACCTGGAGCTTGTCATCTGCCCCACCATGCGGGAGGCAAGCGGTCTGGCCATGAGCTCGCGCAATACTTACCTGACACCCGAGGAACGCCGCCGTGCCGCTGTGTTGTACCGGGCACTGTGTGCGGCCCGTGACGCTTACCTGGCGGGTGAACGCGATGCCCGGCGCCTGCGCCGGCTCATGCAAGACACCCTGGATGCCGAGCCCCTGGCCCAGACCGAATACGTCAGCATTGCCGACCTGGCCACGCTGGAAGAGGTGCCCGCCCAGATCCGGGGACCGGTCCTGGCCTCGTTGGCCGTGCGCATCGGCAAAGCGCGGCTCATCGACAATCTCTGGTTGGGGACTTCGCCGGAGGAGTGGGGCAAGACTCGGCCCGGCTCACAGCCAGTTGGTTAGCTCGGTGGTGCTCTCCAACACCAGGTCTGCGCCTTCCAGGTCTTGACGCTGGCCAAAGCCACAGAGAACCGCGATGGTGCGGGCGCCGGCGGCCTGGCCGGCCAACACATCCACGCTGGTATCGCCGACCATCACACACTGCTCGGGCTGCAACTCCAGTTGGGCGATGGCGGTCAGCACCGGTTCGGGATGGGGTTTCAGGCGCTGGACATCGTCGGCCGTGACCACCGCATCGAAGAGCTCTGCCAACCCGTGCTCGTTGAGGAAGTGCTCGGCGGTGGCCCGGTCACGGGTTGTGACCAGGGCCAGACGGTAGCTCTGGCGGAGTTCGCGCAGGGTGGCATCCACACCGGGGATCAGGCGCATGCTTTCGGGCTTGTGATAGCCCAGGGCTTCTCGCAGCCAGCGGTTGAGCCGAAAGAGTTCGTCGTCGAGATCGACGCGATCGAAATGTGTGATCATCCAGTTGATGGGGCCTTCTGCCACCATCAACCAATGTCGCACCAGCGGACGGGCATCTCGATTGGGGAAGATGCGCTGTAAGCGACCCAGTTTGCGAGCGATCTTTTCCACGGCCTGGTCGTCGGTATCGGCCAGCGTGCCGTCCAGGTCGAAGAGCACACCGGCGATGGGGTAGCCGCGAATCATCCCACGCCACTCGATGTCTACCTGCTCGCGCTCGCGCAGTTCGGCATAAGGCTCGATGTCGAGCAGCTTGCAGTAGAGGTAATTGCCAATCTCGCGCACCGAGGCGATGACGGGAGCCGCCAGCAATACCCCCAGGACTCCGAAGCGGACCGCGCCGATAATGGTGCCGACAAAGACGATGCCCGGATGCAGCCGCACGCGGCGGCCCATGATGCGGGGCAGCAGATAGAGTTGCTCGATCTGAAAGATCACCACGTAGACGAGGATGACGATCAGGGCCAGCACGAAGTTGCTGAGCGGTAGCCAGCTCGACCCGGCGATATAGGCGATGATCACGGCCGGGATGGTGGCAATGGGTGGGCCGATGGTGGGAATGAACTCCATCAGCCCTGCCAGGACGCCCAGCATCAGAGCATTGCTGACGCCCAGGATGAACATGCTGATGCCGGCCATGGACCCCACACTGAGTGCCAGCACGATCTCTCCGCGGAAAAAGTTGCCCCAGATATGTCCTAGCTCTCGCATCAGCTGGGCGATTTCCTCTCGATATGGCTTGGGGATGTGGTCGAACAACCAGCCTTCGAGGCGGTTGCTGTCTTTCAACAGCCAGAAGACCACCACCACGACAAAGACCAGCCAGAAGATGGTGGAGGCTACGCCGGCCACCACCTGGAATGCTCCGGTGGCGAAAGGTGCGACAAGGTTTTGCAGCCCTTGCAGCGCCTGTTGTAGCAACTCTCCGAGATTGATGGTGGTAGGGCCAAGGGTGATGACACTCTCGTTGAGAGAGCCAAAGAGAGGGGCCAGGCTTTGGAAATCGATTCTCACGCCCGAAAAGAGGGCGATAAGGCTGGGCGTGAAAACAATGGGCATGACGGCGATCACCGCCAGAATGAGGAGATAGATGGCAATGATGGCCAGCCCTCGGGGCCAACCCGTACGGCGTACAATAAAGTCGACCGGCGGTTTGAGCAGATAAGCCAGGACAAGGGATATGAGCAGTGGCGGGATGGCATGCTTGAACGTCAGCAAGAATCCCGCCGTCAGCACCAAGAGGACGATGACGACGACAAGTTTGGTGTTGTAAGACCAGCGGGTATCCATAGTTGTCGGCCTCCCTCCGCGGAAAGCCCCGCACCAAGCCTATTCTACAAGCCCCAGTTCATAGGGGGGCCAGTAACGCAGCCAGGCGCGTCCCACAATCGCATCCCTGGGCACAGGGCCGAAGGATCGGGAGTCGTTGGAGTTGTTGCGGTTGTCTCCCATAACGAAGTAATAATCCGGCGGGATAAGGGTGCTGGGGTAGTTGCCGCGGGCCGAACCATCGAGATAGGGTTCGGGCAGGATCTGACCGTTGATGAAGACTACGCCATCTTTGATTTCGATGGTTTCGCCGGGAAGGCCGATAACCCGTTTGATGAGCATGTCCTGGCCGTAGCCCGGCACGCGCAGCACGACGATATCACCGCGATGGGGAGGGTGCAGATGATAGCTTATCTTTTCGATAACGAGGCGCTGATGGCCGTAGAGGGTGGGTTCCATACTGTAGCCTTCCACGCGGGTGGCCTGCGCCAGGAAGAGGTGAATGAGCAGGGCGATGAGCACGGCCGGCAGCACGGTCTCGACCATTTCGCGCAGGCCCTGCATGAAGACGGAACCGGCCGTGGTTTTCCCTGCGACGCGCGGAAGGGGCGGAGCGACGGGTCTCAGGGAGTCGGGGTCATAACGCTGGGGTTGGTCTTCGGGGCGTATGATGCGGGCGTCGGGTGGAAGCCGGCGCTGATACTGTCTTTGCGGTGAAGTCATGGGTGTGTGGGGTCGTCTACGAAGGATTAACCGGTAGGATACAGCCTCTTATGTCACAAGCCAAAATTGACTGGCAGCGGGAAAAACGACAACCCTACAGCCCGCCAAGTCCGCGTAGGTCATCGGGGTCGATGTCACCTTCGGGCATGCGCACTTCCACGACCTCACCGTGGCTGTTCAGAACGATGCGAAATCCCAACGCATGTAGAAGTTGTTTGGCTTGCTCGGGCATGGGGTGTCCCAGGGCTTCATCGGCGTCGAGATGGCGGATGGAGTACTCCAGCGCCGTCTTGGTGAAGATGTCGTCCTTGCCCATGAGTTCCAGAACGCCGCGCACGGCCAGGTCGCGGTGTTGGTCGATCTGCTCTTTGAAGAAGCGGAGGACCTGCCGGTCTACTTCCTCGGCATCGACGTGGCGTCGAAAGTCGTCATCCAGGACCACATAGCAGGCGTCATTCCCGACCCAGGTCACTTCGACCGGGCGCCCTTCTTCATCGATGACAAGGCCGGCAAACATGGCGATGTTGGACATAGTTAGCTACGGACGCTGTCTGACAGAGATGGAATGGGGGGACATGCAAGATGAGTGAGTAATAAGAATGATACCATTCCCTACTCAGGGCTGAAAGGTCAGCCCTGATGTCTGCCAGCGGGCGAGCTCGCGGCCGTCGCTCGGGTTGTAGAGGATGATGAGGAGGGTGAGGGAAGTGGATGGCCGGGTTTCGAGAGGCAGGTCGTAAGCGTCGAGCACGCGTTCGAAGGGGCGCCAGCGGCTGGGCGGATAGGCGTTGTGAACGGGGAAGTCGTCGCGCTGGGCGAGGAGAGTGCCATCCGAGGTCAGGAGACGGGCCGAGATCTTCATGTCGGGAGGAGGGTGGGCATCGCTCTGCCAAAGCAGCCGCACGCGCACACCGGGGCCGCTGCGCGGGCTTCGTAGTCGAGCGTCCCATCCCAGGAGACGGAGGGGTGGATCACTGGGGACGGAGGCGAAGGTACGGGTGGGCAGATCCTTGGGGTCGGCCTGGCCCGCGGGCCAGATCCGGATAAGAGGACCTTCGGCGCTGAGGCTGTAGGTTTCGGCCAGGCCCGCGAGGGGACGAGTGGTGTAGGTGGGTTGTTGTGTGTGAATGCCGGCGGTGATGGCTTCCAGGCGTTCCGGCTCGGGGTCGGCGGCGACGGTGATCACATCGGGGCGCAGGCCCTGGGTGCGCTGGAAGTAGCGCAGCAGGGTCATCTCGCCAAGGAGTCCCACGATGCGGGCTTGAGGGGCGGCGCTTGTCAGCATGTCGATTCCGTAGTCGTGTACTCCCCAGGCTCGCACCGGTGGCTGACTGCGGTCCAGGTCGGGCCAGCGCTGGCGGGCCAAAGCCACCGGCCAGGTAAGGAGGAAGAGGGCGAAGAAGAGGCCGAAGGCCCGGAACCAGGTGGAAGCGGCGGAGGGGGTGCCGAGTCGGCGCAACAAGGCGGCCACATAGGTGCGTACGGCATCCCACAGGGCTGTGAGCCCTACGGCAATGCCGGCTGCCCAGACCACGAAGCTGGGGATGAGGAAGACCTGGACATCGGCTACCAGATACCACCTGGCAAAGAGAAGGTCCGCTATCGCTATGAGGACCAGCAGAAGCAAGCGCCGCGGCTGCAGGCGCCACAGGGTGTAGCCCGCAAAGGGTAGTACGATGCCCAAAATCCCGTATTGCTCGGCCAGAAGGCGGAAGAGATCGCCAAAGGAACGTTCAATGCCAAAGGGATTGTCCCGCAAGAAGGTGCTGTAGCCCCCACCCAGCACCCAGCCCAAGAAGCCGATCCGGGCGTAGCTGCCGTCCAGGGAGCCGATGTGTGCCCGCAGGGGCAGCAGGGCGTAGAGCAGGAGGGGGGCGAGTAGGGCGAGGAGGGGGGAAATCCAGGCGCGCGGGCGGCGTAGCAGCGAGGGGTCAGCCCAGACCAGAAAGGGAAGGACCCCTGGCAAGAGCAGCAGGGTCATGCGATGGTGGGCCAGGCCCAGGCCGATGCCAAGCCCCGCGAGCATCAGATCCCTGCGGCGATGCTCCGGCTCGGGTGCGCTCTCCCACCGCAAGAGCGCCAGCAGGATGAGGGCAGTCAGCAGGCCTTGTAGGGTGTAGACTTCGGCGATGGTGGCCTGCGACCACCACACCGGCCCCAGCGCGAAGACCAGCGCTGCCAGGAAAGAAGGCCAGCGGGCGGCTCCCAGCCGTCTTGCCAGAGGATAGAACAGAGCAACCGTCGCGCTCGCAGCGACGGCCGAGAAGAGGTTCGCGCGGTAGGCGGCATCGCCGAGGGGAACCAACCGGGTGAAGAGCCACCCCAATAGGGAGTAGAGAGGATAACCGGTTGGATGGATAATGGCGAAAGTCGGCAATGCCAGCTGTAGTTCCAGCGAGTCATCGAAGATGGTGGCTACGGTTGGGGCCAGAGTCGCTATGTATATGGTCAGGCTGCTCAGGAAGAGCAGGATAGCAGGAAGATGTTTCCTCACCGGTGTCTGTAGGAGAACGGCTGACGGGAATTGTGCCTCAGCAGCTTACCATTTTCTGGGCGAAGGGTAAAAGCGGCGAGGGGCTTACTAACAAAACACTAATATCCCTCTGATGCCCTGTATATCCTGATGGTGTTCAATGAAGCTACGGGCTGATGGCTTTCCGTAATCCCCTTTTTGCTGTAGGATCACGAGAGTCAATTGCTCAGAATCCTTCCTACCGAATCAGAACGCACTTAGACTCAAGAGAGGTAGTCATGTTTCGCGATATCATAGGCAGAAGTGAATCGGCGATAGATCAAAGCAAGCTGGAATCCATTCTCCCCGGCGAGTTGCCCATCTTGCCTTTGCGCAATATCGTTGCCCTCCCCATGGCGGTGATTCCCCTGGCGGTGGGTATTCCCCGTTCGGTCAAGCTGATCGAAGAAGCGCGGACGGGCATGCGTATCATCGGCCTGGTGGCCATGAAGAACCCGGAGATCGAAGAACCGGGTCCGGAAGAAGTCTACCAGACGGGGACGGTGGCCGTTATCCACAAAGTAGTGCATACCGATGACGGGGCTCTGCAGGTCATTGTTCAGGGTCTGGAGCGCATGCGCATCGAGGAATGGACGGCCACGGAACCCTATCTGAAGGCGCGTGTTGCCCTGGCGCCCGAAATCGTGGAAGAGGGGGTCGAAGCCGAGGCGCTGCGACAAAGTCTGCTGGAGCTGAGCGCCGAGGTGGCCGAGATGTTGCCCAATATCCCCGAAGGTGCTGTGGCGTTCCTGGAGCAGATCCGGGATACGCGGCAATTGGTTTACATCATCGCCGCCAATATGCGCATGGACATCGAAGATGAGCAGAAGCTGCTGGAAGCGGATTCTGTGAACGAGAAGATGCGTCAGCTCATCACCTATCTGACGCGCGAGCGAGAGGTCCTCGCCATCCGCAAGAAGATCGCGGAGGAGGCGTCGCAGGAGCTGAACAAGACGCAGCGGGAGTATTATCTGCGGCAGCAACTCGAGGCCATCCGCAAGGAGTTGGGCGAGAGCGATGAGCAGGAGGCCGAGATCGAAGAATATCGCCGCAAGATCGCCGAGGCCAATCTGCCCGAAGAGGCGGAAAAGGAGGCGCTGCGGGAGCTGAAACGCATGGAACGCATGCCTCCTCAAGCAGCCGAACACTCTGTGATCAAGACCTATCTGGACTGGTTGCTGGATCTGCCCTGGAATAACCTCAGCGAAGACAATCTGGACATCGCCCATGCCCGCCAGGTGCTGGACGAAGATCATTACGATCTACAGAAGGTGAAGGATCGCATCCTCGAGTATCTGGCCGTGCGCAAGCTGGTCAACGAACGGGGTATCGAAGAGGCAGAGGGCCACGAAGGCGAAGTTCAGGAGGCGATGGGCGCCATCCTCTGCTTTGTGGGCCCACCCGGTGTCGGTAAGACCAGCCTTGGCAAGAGTATTGCTCGCGCCCTGGGCCGCGAGTTCACCCGCATGAGTCTGGGTGGCATGCGCGACGAGGCGGAAATCCGCGGTCATCGCCGCACCTATATCGGCGCCATGCCGGGCCGGATCATCCAGGCCATCAAGCGATGTGGCACGCGCAACCCCGTCTTCATGCTGGATGAAGTGGACAAGATCGGCATGGACTGGCGGGGCGATCCCAGCTCGGCGCTGTTGGAGGTGCTGGATCCCCAGCAGAACAACGCGTTCCGGGATCACTATCTGGACGTGGATTTCGATCTGAGTGATGTCATCTTCATCACCACGGCCAACACGCTGGATACCATCCCCGCGCCCTTGCGCGACCGTATGGAGATCATCAGTCTGGAAGGATACACCGAGTACGAGAAGCTGCGCATCGCAGAGGGCTATCTCATCCCCCGCCAGCGCCGGGCCAATGGCTTGCGCAAGGACGAGATAAGTTTCACGGAAGAGGCGTTGCGTTGCATCATCCGCGACTACACGCGCGAGGCCGGCGTCCGCAATCTGGAGCGGGAGATCGGCAAGGTCTGCCGCAAGGTGGCGGTGAAGATCGCGGCCGGCGAGATCGAGCAGCTACAGGTCACACCGGAGCATGTGCGCGAGTTCCTGGGCAAGCAGCGGTTCTTCTTCGATGCGGCCCTGCGTACCGAGCGACCGGGCGTGGCCACGGGGCTGGCCTACACGCCGGTCGGCGGGGATGTTCTCTTCATCGAGGCAACCAAGATGAAGGGCAAGGGTGACCTCACCACCACGGGGCAGCTCGGCGATGTCATGAACGAGTCGGTCCGCATCGCCTACAGCTGGGTGCAGGCCAATGCCGAGGCCCTGGGCATCGATCCCGACGTCTTTGCCCACCACAATTTCCACGTGCACGTGCCTGCGGGCGCCACGCCCAAGGATGGCCCCAGCGCCGGCGTCACCATGGTGACGGCCCTGGTCAGCCTATTGCTGAACAAACCTGTCCGCGCCGACGTGGGCATGACGGGCGAAATCACCCTGCGGGGGCGCGTGCTCCCCATCGGCGGCGTGAAGCAGAAGGTTCTGGCCGCACATCGTGCCGGACTCTCGACCATCATCTTGCCCAAGCGCAATGAAGCCGACCTGGATGAGCTGCCCGAGGATGTCCGCGAAGCCATGACTTTCATCCCCGTAGATTGTATCGAGCAGGTCATCGAAGCGGCACTGCGCGACCACGCTGAGACGGCCGAGCAAGAAGCGGAGGTGGAGGCCCCGGTGCCGGAGCCGGCCGTGCTCTAGTCTCGCAAGCCTTAGTTGCACACGGATGAACACAGCCGGACACAGATAAGGAGAAAAAATGGATCTGTGACCGAAGGCTGTGTGAATCTGTGTTACCCCTTACTTCGATAGCGGCGAACAGTTGCCCGTGTCGCCTGTTTTCAACAAAAACCCCCGCCCGGCGAGGCTGGGAGTCGCATGACTCAGGTCAAAGCCGGGACGGGGGTTTTTGTTTGGGTAACGGATGAACTTAGAGGGGGGCTGCCGAGAAACGGGCGTAGGCGACGAAGAGGGCCAGTACGAAGAGCACGATGTTGACCACCAGCATGGGATACTCTTTGCGGCGGATGTGCGTGATGCCGGCACCCACCATGACCAGAGCCAGACCCACGCCTGCCAGGGGCGTCAGTATTGTGGCGATCTTGGTCAGGCCCGGCAAGATCATGCCCAGAGCTCCCAGGATCTCCAGGACGCCGATGCCGCGAATCTGTGTCTGTGAGAAGTCATTGACCCACCCCATGTGGTCTCCCATCTGCTCCAGGACCTGCTCTTTGGTCCGCATCAGTTTCAAGATGCCGACTACCAGAAAGACGACGGCGAGGATGACTTGAACAATCCAGGCGGCAGTATTCATGAGACCTCCTTTCGATCAAATGCAAGATAATGGGGACATTATCTCGATGCAAATACCTCCCAGCCTCCGTCCAGGTGGCGGGCAAGAGCCCTCCCTGAACGTTTGAGCTATCATAATTATAGCAAAGCTTTGCGAATTGGGGAAGAGATACGGCGCATTTGGGTGTGTCCCACAATCTCGGAAAGTTTTCTGAACGCGAAACCTGAGGCGGTGTGCAACACTCCGGATCACGGATTCGCCGCCGGCCCCACATAGGGGAGAGACCCGGCGGATTTCAAACAGGAGCCGGCCGCGGAGCGGCCGGGGCAGCGCCTCTCCTCGCCCGATAAGGCAACCTGAGACTGTTTCAGCGCACCGGGGCGGGGCCGTTGCCGCCTGGCAGCGGCGACATGCGGGCTCACTGCCTGCCACAGGCAGTTCTTGAAAGTAACCTGATAGCTTTTGAGAGGGTGTGCGTGCTAAGATGCCATCCACGGAAACCGCCGGTTTCCCCCACACAGTATGTGTGGGCTTTTTTGTGCCCGTCAAACTAAGCCATGAACGAACCTAGTAGTCGTCTCAAAGGATTTTACCGCTTATCGCCGCAGGAACGTGCAGAGGTACTGGCCCGCTGGGCCGATCTCGACGCGTCCGACCGCGCTGCCCTGCAAGGAGGGCTGGCTCTCGCCGATGCGGATCTGCTGGTCGAGAACGTGGTGGGGTTGTACTCGCTGCCCTTTGCCATTGCCCCCAATTTCATCATCGACGGCCGCGAGATGCTGATCCCCATGGTCATCGAGGAGCCCTCGGTCGTGGCGGCGCTGGCCAATGCCGCGCGGCTGGCCCGAGCCGGTGGGGGCTTTAGTACGGGCAGCACGGCCCCGGTCATGATAGGCCAGATCCAGCTTCTGGATGTGCCCGATGCTGTTTCTGCAACTGAGGCCATCGAAGCACAGAAAGAGGCGTTGCTGGCCGAGCTTGAGCCGTTGCATCCCACCATCCGACGCCTGGGCGGCGGCCCGTTAGATCTGCAGGTGCGCCGGTTGGACGAGACACCGGCAGGCCCGATGCTGGTGGTGCACTTGCTGATGGATACGCGCGATGCGATGGGGGCCAATGCTGTAAATACGGCGGCCGAAGCTCTGGCTCCCAGGCTGGAGGCGCTCACGCAAGGTCGGGCGCTTTTGCGCATCCTCAGCAATCTCAGCGATCGTAGAAGAGCCTGGGCGTCGTGCAGGATTCCTGTAAACGCGTTCTCACAGGGGGATCTGGACGGAGGCCGGGTCGCCCGCGGTATTGTGGAGGCCAATGCCTTCGCCTGGGCCGATCCCTATCGCGCTGCCACCCACAACAAGGGCATCTTCAACGGCATCGACGCTGTGGCCCTGGCGACGGGTCAGGACTGGCGCGCGATCGAGGCCGGCGCCCATGCCTACGCTGCGCGTGACGGCCGCTATCGCACCCTCACCCAATGGCAGGTGGAGGAGGATTCTCTGGTGGGGAGGTTGGAGATCCCACTGGCGGTGGGCACGGTAGGAGGCCTCACGCGCTATCATCCCACAGCACGCCTGGCGCTCAAGATCCTGGGGCAGCCGAATGCACGCAGACTGGCCGAGATCCTGGTGGCAGTGGGACTGGCCCAGAACCTGGCAGCATTGCGCGCCCTGGTAACCGAAGGCATTCAACGCGGCCACATGGCCCTGCACGCGAGGCGGCGACAGAAATATTCCGAGCAAGCCCAAGAATCCAGCAGGTGAATGATCCTATGTCAGTCTTACTCAAGCCCTCGCGGCCGGTTGGTATAGCCGGCTACGGCGCATATATTCCCCGCTATCGTCTGCCTGCAGCGGCGGTGTCAGAAGTATGGACGGGCGGTACGGCAGGGCTTCCTATCCAGGAGAAGGCGGTGCCGGGTCTGGACGAGGATACGGCTACCATCGCCATTGAGGCTGCCCGCAATGCGCTCGTCCGCGCCGACATCGCACCGACCGAGTTGCGGGCTATCTGGGTAGGGAGCGAGAGCCACCCCTACGCGGTGAAGCCGACCTCCACCATCGTTGCCGAAGCCATCGGCGCCGCGCCTCTGGTACAGGCCGCGGACTGGGAATTTGCCTGTAAGGCGGGCACCGAGGCCATTGTGGCAGCCATCGGCATGGTGGGATCGGGCATGGCCGATTATGCCATGGGTATCGGCGCAGACACGGCCCAGGGTCGGCCGGGGGATGCGCTGGAGTACACGGCCGGCGCCGGCGGAGCCGCCATCATCATCGGCCCGGCAGAAGCGGCGCTGGCCCGTTTCGAGGGATCGCTCTCCTACGTGACCGACACCCCGGACTTCTGGCGCCGACCCCATGCGGAGTATCCCTCCCACGGCATGCGCTTTACCGGTGAACCCGCCTATTTTCATCATATCCTCTCCGCGGGCCAGATGTTGCTGGAAGCCCTGGACCGCAAGCCCGCGGACTATCGTTATGTGGTGCTGCATCAGCCCAATGTCAAGTTCCCCACGCGCGCGGCCAGGAAGCTCGGCTTCAAGCCCGAACAATGGGAGGCGGGGCTGCTGGTTGGTCGCATCGGCAACACCTATTCCGGTGCGTCCCTGGTCGGTCTGACGGCTGTGCTGGATGTGGCCGAACCGGGCGACCGCATTCTGGTGGTTTCCTTCGGCTCGGGCGCCGGCAGTGATGCCATGTCCTTCGAGGTGACCGAACGGATTCGCGACCGGCGGCTGCTGGCACCCGCGACCGAGGACTATATCGCGCGGCGGACGCCC
The DNA here is from genome assembly GCA_003694905.1 of Caldilineae bacterium. Taxonomy (GTDB): domain Bacteria; phylum Chloroflexota; class Anaerolineae; order J102; family J102; genus J102. The sequence continues at coordinate 1,706 of RFJM01000051.1, read as the reverse complement.
ATCGACTATGCCACCTATTTGCGTTATCGCGGCAAACTCAAGATGAAATAGGATAGCAAGATGAGAGACGTAGCTATAGTCGGCATTGGACAGACACCGGTAGGCGAGCTCTGGGACAAATCGTTGCGGCATCTCGGCCACGATGCCATTGTCGCAGCCATGCAGGATGCCGGTATCGAGACGGCAGACGCCCTCTACGTGGGCAACATGCTGTCGGGCGAATTGGGAGGTCAGGAACATCTGGCCACCCTCCTGGCCGATTTCGTTGGCCTGCGCGGTATCGAGGCTGCCAAGATCGAGGCGGCATGTGCATCGGGCGCAGCGGCCATGCGCGTGGGCATCATGGCCGTGGCGTCGGGCATGGCCGATGTGGTGATCGTGGCAGGCGTGGAGAAGATGACCGACACCCTGCCCCATGAAACCACGGCCGGTCTGGCCCTGGCTGCCGACCAGGAATATGAAGTGGCCGAAGGCGCAACCTTTCTGGCTCTGAATGCTATGCTCATGCGCCGCTACATGTACGAGTACCGTGTGCCTCACAGCGCCTTTGCTCCCTTCCCCGTCAATGCCCACAAGAATGCCCAGGGAAACCCCAACGCCATGTTCCCCATGGCCATCTCGGTGGAGCGCTATATCAACGCACCGGTCGTGGCACCACCCATCAATGTCATGGATAGCTCGCCTATTTGTGACGGTGCCGCCGCTGTTGTGCTGGTGCCTGCCGACCGGGCGAAGGAGTACGGCCAGGGCAAGCGCATTGTCCGGGTTGCCGCGTCGGTTTCGGCGACCGATACATTGGCCGTGCACGATCGTCGCGATCCTCTTTTTCTGGAGGCCGCGTATCTGTCCAGCCATCGCGCCTACACACTGGCCGGGCTTACTCCCAAGGATATCGACTTTTTCGAACTGCATGATGCATTCAGCATTATGTCGGTGCTCAGTCTAGAAGCGTGTGGCTTTGCCCCGCGCGGCCAGGGAACTGCCCTGGGCGAGTCGGGGGCCATTGCCCTTGACGGGGAACTCCCCATCACCACCATGGGTGGTTTGAAAGCACGAGGCCATCCTGTGGGCGCTACCGGCATTTACCAGATCGTGGAGGTGGTGCAACAACTGCGCGGCGAAGCCGGTACCAACCAGCTCAAGCACGCGCACGTGGGCATGGCCCAGAACATCGGCGGTTCCGGTGCTACCATCATCACCCACATTCTGGTGGGAGAAGATTGATGGGTAGGTGTCGGAAAAGCAAGGGGTGAGCGAGAGCACTGCGTCTGGGAGCAGGTTGCCGGATGCTCACCCGCCCCGAAGACGACATGCACTATCTCGCGAGGTGTATCTTGTCTTTGGAGCGAGCGGGTGGCAGCTGCCCGGAAAATATTGCGGCCCCACCCAGCCGGACAAACCACCCACCGTTGCAGCGTCGCAAGGTCCAAGAATTCGCTCGTCCTCGCCAGGGCGCCATATGAGTCCGCCAAAATCCTGGGTGGCACTCATTCTCGCAGGGTGCGCTTCAGGCTGGGGGCAACCTGCAGGAGAGGCATTACAGCCTGGCGCCGCCACCAGGCCTGAGCAGCGCCGCTTGGCAAGCTGAAACGGTGGCCGGGTGTTTCGTCGGGTGTGGCCGCAGCTTTTTCCGGGGGGCGCTGCCCCCCGGAAAAAGCTGCGGCCACACACGACCAAACACCCGGCCACCGTTTCAGCTTGCCAAG
>RFJM01000050.1 GCA_003694905.1 Caldilineae bacterium | reverse complement strand
GTCCGTAGGGTTTTGTGACATTGATTTGCTGCGCAAGCCCGCCGGCCAGCGGTGAAGAATGAACACCCGTTTCAGCCCGATTTAGCGCATTTTGCACGAGAAAACCTGCTGCTAATGCCCAAGAAACTGCTTGAAACTATGCAAGAAGTGCGTTTATTCTTCATTGCTGCCCGCCGGCCATTTCACTTGACAAAGTGCTGAACCCCCGCTATACTCCTACTGAGGTTTAGTCTCGCCTAAATTGCGAAGCCTGGGCGAGTAAAAAAACCAGGGATGACGGTGTCCCCGGATTCTTGTGCTTCGCGGAGGCGCCCCTTTTCTTCTGGAGGCAAGCGTGGTCAGTCAATCCATTGAGGACTATCTGAAGACAATCTACAAGCTGGGTCGCCGGGGCGAACGGGTGACCACATCGGCTATCGCGGAGCGGCTGGAGGTGTCGCCGGCCTCTGTGACCAACATGGTGAAAAGGCTGGCGGACATGAACCTGGTCACTCATGAGCCCTATCGCGGTGTGGCGCTCACCGAGGCCGGCAAGAAGATCGCCCTGGAGACAATCCGACACCATCGGCTGCTTGAGCTGTACCTGGCCGAGGCCCTGGGCATCCCCTGGGACAAGGTGCATGCTGAGGCGGAAAAGCTGGAGCATGTGCTGTCCGACGACCTGGAAATGGCCATCGCCGATGCCCTGGGTGACCCACTGACGGATCCTCACGGCGCGCCGATTCCCACCATCGAGGGCGAGCTTCCCGAACCCCATCAGACGCCGCTGGCGGAGGTCGAGGCCGGCCAGACAGTGATCATTCGCCAGGTCAGCGACGAGGATGCGGCCAAATTGCGCTACCTTGCCACCCTTGGACTCTTCCCCAACACCGCCATCGAGGTTCTCGATGTGGCCCCCTTCGATGGGCCGCTGACGCTCCGGGTGGGGGATGCGGAACACGTGGTTGGGCGCGAGCTGGCTCGCAACGTGTTTGTTACCCACGAGCCCCAGGAGGAATAGCACTCCCCCGCCGTGAGCCCCAACGAGTGGGCAGACCCTAAGGGTTTTGGAAACCCTTAGGGTCTGCCTGGCCTAGAACCCGACGGCGCACCCGTCCTTGCGCGGGTCTGACCCGCCGAACAGTGCGCCGGCCTGCTGATCCACCAGGATGATCTGGCCGCCACCGAAGCCGGCACTCAGCTCCGTTGGCGGCACCACCCGATGCCCCATCTGGGCCAGTTCGCTCAGAGCCCGCAGCGGCGTCCCCTGCTCGAAGGCGACCTGATCCAGGCTCTCCAGCACGCGGAAGCGTGGCGCGTCCAGCGCCTGCTGGGGGCTCATGCCGTGGTCAATCAGGTGTGACACCACTTGCAAGTGCCCCTGGGGCTGCATGAAGCCCCCCATCACCCCGTACGACGCGAACAAGGCCCCGTCTCGGGTGATCAACGAGGGGATGATGGTGTGGTAGGGTCGCTTGCCGGGTGCCCAGCAGTTGCGATGCTCCGGGTCGAGCACGAAGCAGGCCCCCCGGTTTTGCAAACAAATGCCCGTATCCCCCGCCACCATCCCGGAGCCGAAGCCGTAGTACAGGCTGTTGATGAAGGAGCAGGCGTTGCCGTCGCCGTCCACGACGGTCAGGTAGACGGTGTCTTCGCCGGCCGGCTGGCCCGCCGGCACCACCTCCAGCGCCCGGCCGGGCTGGATCAGCCGGCGGCGCTCAGCCGCGTACGCTTCGGACAGCAGCGCGTCCAGGGGGATGTCGGCGTGCTCGGGGTCGGCCACGTAGGTGAAGGCGTCGGCGAAGCCCAGGCGCATCGCCTCGATCAGGACGTGGAGGCGCTTCGTGGCGTCGGGGGCCATGGCCGGCAGCTCAAATCCCTGAGCGATGTTCAGCGCCAGCAGCGCCGCCAGCCCCTGCCCGTTGGGCGGACACTCGTACACGCGGTAGCCGCGATAGTCGATGGCGATGGGCTCGACCCAGGTGGACGTGTGGGCCGCGAAGTCCTCCAGTGCCAGGAACCCGTCGTTGCGCTGCGAAAATTCGACGATGGCCTGGGCGATGTCGCCCTGGTAGAAACTATCGCGGCCACCCTCGGCGATGCGGCGCAGGGTCTGGGCCAGGGCCGGCAGGCGGAAGATTTCGCCGGCTCGGGGGGCGCGCTCGCCGTCCACCAGGTAGTGGGCGCGCGCCTCGGGCGTGGCGCGCAGCTTCGGGGCCAGGTGGTCCCACGCGCGGGCGATGAGCTCCGTGACGGGGAAGCCTTCTTCGGCGTAGCGGATGGCCGGCGCCAGGGCATCGGCCAGGGAGATGGTGCCATGGGCTTCGAGCAGGGTAGCCCAGCCGTCCACGGTGCCGGGCACGGTCACCGGCAGCATGCCGGTCAGCGGCACCGTGTCCAACCCCCGCGCCTGGAACACCTCCAGCGTCAGCGCCTGGGGCGCGCGACCGCTGCCGTTGAGGGCTTTCACCTCCCGCGTGCCGGCCAGGTACAGCAGCGCGAAGCAGTCCCCGCCGATGCCGGTAGACATGGGCTCGACGACGTTGAGCACGGCAGCGGTGGTCACGGCTGCGTCGAAGGCGTTGCCGCCCTCGATTAGAACTTGCAGGCCGGCCTGCGCCGCCAGCGGCTGGGACGTGGCCACCATGCCATGGCCGGCCATGACCGTTGACCGACGGGAGGGGTGGTGGTATTTTGAGATTGCGAGTGGCATTGATGTCTCCTGTTGTAGCCCCAACACCTTGCGAAGAGGAGCAAGGCATCCCCAGATGCCGTTCGCACGTAGGCGTGCTTCACTCCTCGGTTGTATTTGAAGGTATTGGTTGTAGACCGGTAGGGGCGATCCCTTGCGGCCGCCCGTGGGCGGGTGCAAGATCCGCCCACTTTACCCTCTCCCCAACTCTTCCCTACGGTGGAGGGGGTGTCTGGCAAGCCGCAGGGGCTTGAACAGGGGGGCAGGGTGCATGGGTGCTCCCCCCGCTCCCTGACTCCCCTGCCCCTTTGCTCATTCGGCGGGCCGGCGCACTACCTCGACGATCTCCCCCCGGCCGGCCACCACCCGGTCCGGGTCGATCTTCGCCCGCAGCAGCCGGAGCTCCGTCTCGGTCGGGGGCTCAAGTTCCACGACCTCATCGGCGATCTCCGGCTCGAACCCCATCTCGCTAACCACCTCCTCCACCGTCAGGTCCTGGCGCACGCCGATGAGCTGCATGCGGCGGTTGGGCGCGTAGCCGAAGAGCGCCTTGGAGGTGACGACGCGCCACGGGCCGGTGCCGGCGGGCAGGCCGGCCCGCTCGCGCGCCCCTTCGCTGCCGTCCAGGAACCCCGGCGAGGTCATGAAATCAAGCTTTTCCACGAAGCGCCGCTTCTCGTGCATGATGATGACCACCGTTTTGGCGCAGAAGGAGGCCACCTCGTTGCCCCCACCCGAGCCCGGAAAGCGCCGCTTCGGCCTGAAGTAGTCGTCGCCGATGATGGTGGAGTTGATGTTGCCGTAGGGATCGATCTGCGTAGCGCCCAGCACGCCGATGTCCAGGTAGCCGGCGCCGGCCTGGGCGAAGATGGTGTTCATGTTGGTCCACATCAGGGACTGGTAGCAGTTCGTCGGGCCACCCATGGTGAAGCGCACGAAAGGCGACAACGGTTTCGGCCCGATGGCCCCAAACTCGTACACCTGCACCAGGTCGGGCGCGTTGTTCTCCTGGGCCAGGATCGCCGCGATCTGCGGCAGCCCGTAGCCAATGAAGGCCGTCTGGCCGCTCCTCATCTGCCGCGCCGTCTGGCTGATCATGAACTCCGCTTCAGTGTAACGCGTGTAATCATCAACCGCAATCATCTGCTCCTCCCGTGTGTGAGCAAGGGGGCCAGGGTGTCGGGGGCAGGGGAGAATCTCAGTAGATCCAATTTTCTGCTCGTGGCGGATGACAATCCGCCACTTCAGGCTGCTGGATTGTCATCCAGCAGGAGCAATTTGGATCTGCTGAATCTCGAGATTCATCGAATT
>RFJM01000381.1 GCA_003694905.1 Caldilineae bacterium | reverse complement strand
GCCATCAGGACCCCACCCGCGTCGGCAGCGATGTCAGCCATCACGGCAACCAGGGCTACGACCTCGCCACGCAGCCATTCTTCCGCGAGACATGCGATACCTGCCACGACCCGCATGGCAGCCCCAACCTGGCCGCCATCCGCACTATCGTGGCCGGCGACAGCATCCAGTTCTTCAATCGCAGCGGTGACTTCAGTTTCGACCCGCCCGGCGACGACAACAGCCACGACATCTGCACCACCTGCCACGGCACTACCCGTCACAACAGCCGCGCTTCCAACTGGCGCGAGCAGCCCCACTACGAAGGTCAGGACTGCACCCAGTGCCACAAGCACGAGTCCGACGGTGACCCCACCACCGCCGACGCCTTCATGCCTCAGGGCGGATGCCTGGACTGCCACAACCAACCCCAGGACAACGGCGACAACCGTCCGCCCGGTGGCCGCCGGGCCGTCGCTGCGGACTTCACCCGCGCAACGCATCACATCAAGGGCGAATCCGCGGATGAAAAGTGCCTGGTCTGCCATGACCAGGCGACTCACGGCGACGGCTGGATCGATCTGCGCCAGCCCGACGGTGGCCAGCCGCTGCGCTTCCAGCGGGCCGACGACGCCGATCTCACCCCCTTCTGCCAGGGGTGCCACGATGCCGACGGCAGCCAGCGCGCCATCGCCCCAGGCGGCAGCAACCTGGATCCCTTCCGCGATGGGGCCAACCTGCTGGCCATGGCCCGGACCAGCACCCACGCCAATACCGCTTTCCACGACGCGCAGGAAGGACCCTTCAGCATCGGCTGCAACCAGTGTCATAGCGGCCATGGCTCCGACAACCTGGCGCTCATCCGCCCCACCATCAACGGCAACCCCATCACCTTCCTGTCCCGCACGGGCAAGGATAGCTTCGACGATCCCGACAGGGAGGACCGCAAGGACCTCTGCGTGACCTGCCATCTCGGTCTCGCCGACCGGCACCCCGGCGGCGATCATCGGCCCTCAGGCGATCTCGACCTACGTGGCAGCGACTGTACAACCTGCCACCGGCACGACGCCGACCAGGATGTGGCTACGGCCGACGCCTTCATGCCCTCGTGCAACAGTTGCCACGGCCAGCCACCGCCCCCTTCCGCCGACGTCGCCTATCCCCTGGACGAAACCGTCACGCCACACCGCAAGCACGCGGGGAACGAGCCCGGCCAGTACGGCATGGCCTGCAGCACCTGTCACGACCGGACCAATCCCGCCTACAGCGGCCATGTCACCGAACCGGCCAGCTTCCAGGACGTGTTCTTCGACGCCCGCAACCCCGCAGGCAGCTATGACCGCAACAATCGCACCTGCGCCAACCTCGGCTGCCACAGCAACGGCTCCCCCGAAGGCGGCGTGCAGGTCTTCCAGACGCCGGCGTGGAACGAGTTCAGCACCCTCACCTGTGCGGGTTGCCATCCCGACCAGAACGGCCTGCAAACGGGCAGCCATGCCCGACACTTGACCGCCCAGTACGGACAACGAGGCGGCGACGCCATCGGCTGCTACGAATGCCATGCCGATACCGCGCGCGACGACGACAACAACGCCATCGGCAACACCAATACCCATGTGGACTTCCAGAAACAGGTGCGCATGGACCTGAGCGACCTCTTCGGCGTGAGCGGGCAGGGCGTCTTCAATCCGGCGGACAACACCTGCGCCAACAGTCTCTGCCATTCGGACGGCGCGGCCAGCCGCGAAGTGCCCGGCGCACCTCGCTTTTCTACCCCGCGTTGGGGCGACCCCTCCAGCGCGGCCTGCGGTTCCTGCCACGAGTTCTCGCCCGACCGGCTCAGTACCGGCGCGCACGCGCGGCACTTCGACGTCTCCGAGCAAGGCCCCGGCATCGCCGCCTGCGAGACCTGCCACACCACGGTCACTGCGCCCACCCACGTCAACGGCCGCGTCGATTTCGCCGACGGCAAGACACTTTCGCAGACGGCGGTCTGCGACCGGTGCCACAGCCCCGGCGGCGCCGTCGATGGCGTGGCCGAGGCCCGCGCCAACTGGGTGACCGACACACCGGTGAGCTGCGAAGGCTGCCACGACAGCCAACCCAGCGTGGTGAAGGGTGTGGCTGCGCCCGATGTGGTGGGCGATGGCCTCACCTACGGCGCCCTGGTCACCGGCCACGGCCAGGAACGCATCGCCGTCACCTGCCAGGTTTGCCATGTGCGCACGGCCGACAGCAATCATTTCGATGGCATTCCCAATTCGTATGATGCCGAGGCCGACAACTTCCAGCAAACGCGCTGGCTCAGCATCCCCATGAACGTGCCCATGCAGGCGGATGAGCTCTACAGCGCTGCGGACTACGGCCTCTGCTACACCTGTCACAGCGAACCCAGCATCGTCGGCCTGGCCGAAGGCTACAGCAACGCCCTCTTTACCCACACATCCCCGCCGCCGCCGGGCTATCCGCTCATGGTGCCGCAGGTGAAGACCCTCTTCCGCAACGAACGTCCCGAGGGCTACAACTTCGGCAATGTTCCCGCCAATATCCACTGGGATCACCTGGACATGAACCGCACGGCCTGGGACAGCGACGGCGACGGCGCCTACGACTCGCGCCCCTCGTGCATTACCTGCCACGATCCTCACGGCGTCCGCTCAGTGGCCGACGGCGTGGCCTACCCGGCCATGACCTATGCCGATATGGGCATCACTCGCGGCCAGGACGCAGCCGGCCAGTATGGCGCCGTCACCAAGGATGGCTATCTGGCGCGCTGCAGCACCTGTCATAGCGGCGAAGTGCGTTACTATCGTCCCCTCGTCCTCTCGGGCAACGAGTAGCCTGTGGCTCGGCTTCATCCCGCACCGGTTCACGGCCCGGCGTCCTGTTGCAGATAGATGACCCCGGCATTGCGCACACGTAACATCGCTCCCCTCATCATTCTACTCGGCGTGCTGCTGATGGGCCGCGCGCAGGCAGCCCCACCTCAGCAGGGACCCGATCCCAACGCGACCTGTCTCGCCTGTCACACGGTGCCCGGCCGCACCGTCACCCTGCCCAGCGGGGAGGAGCTCTCGCTCGTGGTCGATGCCCAGGCCTTCGCGGCCTCGGCCCACGGTCAGAAGGGGGTACCCTGCCTGGGTTGCCACGCGGATGTGGGGGACTATCCCCATCCGCCTCTGGTGGCCAATGACTACCGCGACTTTCAAGTCGACCGTTATCGCGTCTGCCGTGACTGCCACCCCGACCAGTACGCGGCGACCCTGGATTCGGTCCACGCACGCGAGTTGGCTGCCGGCAATCGCAATGCCCCGTTGTGTACCGACTGCCATGGCGCCCACAACGTGGTGCATCTGGCCGAACGGCGTGCCAATATCTCCCTGGCCTGCCGCCAGTGCCATGCCGCCATCTTCGACCTGTATCGCCAGAGTGTGCACGGTGCCGCTCTGCTGGAGGAGGCCAACCCCGACGTCCCCACCTGTATCGACTGCCACAACGTCCATAGCATCCAGGACCCTCATCAACCCCGTTTCCGGCTGACTTCTCCTGAGGTCTGCGGCAAGTGCCACGCCGATGAGGCTCTGATGGCCAAGTACGGCATCTCCACCCAGGTCTTCAACACCTATGTGGCTGACTTCCACGGTACGACGGTGACGCTATTCGAGCGGGAGTCACCCGACCAGCCCACCAACAAGGCCGTCTGTTTCGACTGCCACGGCGTGCACGACATCAGGCCCGCCGATGATCCCAACTCCAGCGTCGTGAGGGAAAACCTGCTGCAGACCTGCCGGCGATGTCATCCCGATGCCGAGGCCAACTTCCCTGCCTCTTGGACCAGCCATTTCATCCCCGACCGCGAGCATTACCCCCTGGTCTACTACGTGAATCTCTTCTACGCCATTCTCATCCCCGGCATGATCGGCTTCATGGTCCTGTTCGTATCCCTCGACGCGTTGCGCCGCCTGACCCTGCGGCTGCGCCGCAGTCGTCGCATCCAAGAACAGCCGGAGAGAAGATGAGCCGCACTTCACCATCGCAGCAGCAACAGTACGTGCGCTTCAGCCTGTCGGACCGCATCGAACACCTGCTGTTGCTGGTGTCCTTCACGGTGCTCGTTCTCACCGGCATCCCGCAGAAATTCGCACCGGCCGGTTGGGCCGAGCTGGCCATTCGCGTGCTTGGCGGCATCGAGACGGTGCGGATCGTTCACCGTATCGCCGCGGTCATTCTCATCATTGAGAGCATCTACCATATCGCGGCTACCGGCTACAAGCTGCTGGTGCTGCGGGCCCGCCCGGCCATGCTCCCCAGGCCCAAGGACTTCGTCGACTTCTTCCAGGCGCTGGCCTTCAACCTGGGCCTCTCGGACAGGCGACCCCGCTACGACCGTTACAATTTCGAGGAGAAGCTCGAATACTGGGCCGTGGTCTGGGGGACCATGATCATGGTCGTGACCGGCTTCATCCTCTGGAATCCCATCTCTGCCAGTCGTTTCCTCCCCGGCCAGTTCATCCCCGCGGCCAAAGCCGCGCACGGCGGCGAGGCCGTACTGGCCGCTCTGGCCATCATCGTCTGGCACGTTTACAACGTTCATATCAAGACCTTCAACCGCAGCATGTTCACGGGCAAACTCACGCGCGAAGAGATGGAGCATGAGCACGCGCTGGAATTGGAGCTGATTGAGAGCGGTCAACTGCCGCCACCGCCTCCACCCCACGTGCTGCGGCGACGGCGGCTGCTGTATCTGCCCTTTGCAGCGGTCTTCACCCTGGCTCTGACCGTGGTCCTCTTCATTTTCGTCACCTACGAGGAAACCGCCATCGCCACCATCCCGCCCGAACCCGAATCTGTCCCCGTCTTTGTGCGGGCAAGCCCCCTGCCCACGCCCACCCTGGATCTCGAGACCCTGTACGAACATCGCCGCCAGGCCGCAGGCAGTATCCCCCATGCCATCGCCGAAGGTCGCGACGATTGTCTGGCCTGCCATGACCTGGGCAAGATCCGTCCCTTTACGCCCATCCATGCCGAATTCCAGCTGCGCAACGACATCTGTCAGGAGTGCCACCGGCTGGCCACCGAACAGATGCATCTCCTGCCTACCGTGGCCTTTGTCGAGGTGCCCAGCTTCAGCCGTGATATCCTGCCGGCGCTGCAGGCCCACTGTGCCGAATGCCACGGGCCTGAGGCCGAGGTGACGCTCATGAGCTACGAAGCGCTGCTGAACGGCGGTAAGAGAGGACCGCTGGTCGTGCCCGGCGATGCAGACTCCAGCCGCCTGATCCTCGTACAGTCGATGCCACCGGCAGCCCATCCTACACGTCTGCCTCGCGAGGTGCTGGAGCTCATCTATACGTGGATCCAGGCAGGTGCACCCGAGAACTAACTCGGGGCCGACCGGCCTCCTGCCGGTTGTGCCCCCAAGAGGTACACAGAATCCATGATCAGACAAGCCATCCGTTTTCTGCTCGCCCATAAGAAGTGGACCTTGATCGGTTTCCTGATCCTGGTGGTGACCGGCGCCACCGTCTTCGTGACCGGTGTGACCGTCTGGGAATACAACAACAGTACGCCCTTCTGCGGCACGACCTGTCACACCATGCCACCCGAATACGTGGCCTACCAGCGATCTCCCCATGCGCGCGTCTCCTGCGTGGATTGCCATCTGGGTCAGGAATCGGTCCTGCAGGCTATCCCACGCAAGGCGAAGGAGACGCGACATGTCCTCTACGCTCTGACGCAGGAGTACGAGGTCCCCATCTATGTGAAGAACCTGCGTCCGGCGAGGGACACCTGCGAGAAATGTCATAACCCCGACAAGTTCTCCAACGACACCATCAAGGTCATCAAGCACTATCTCAACGATGAGAACAACACCGAGATGCGCACCGTGCTCTCGCTCAAGACCGGGGGTGGCAGCAAGCGCGAGGGCCTGGGCAAAGGGATCCACTGGCATATCGAGAACGAGGTCTGGTTCATCGCCACCGATGAACTCAAGCAGAACATCCCTTATGTACGGCAGGTAGACGACAATGGGCAGGTCACCGAATTCTTCGATCTGGAAGCGGACCTGCCTCCCGATTTCGTAGCGCAGAACCAGGACAAACTCCATCGCATGGACTGCATCGACTGTCACAACCGCATTTCGCACCTCTTCCGGCATCCCGACGATCTGGTAGACGATGCAGTAGCCAAGGGCCGTCTGAACCGCAGCATCCCCTTTATCCGCGCCTGGGCCGCCAGCATTCTCAAGGACGAATTCGAGTCGCACGAAGAAGCAGCCGCCAAGGCAGAGTCGCTGGATGAATGGTACGCGCGCAATTTCCCCGACTACTATGCCGAGAACAAAGACAAGATACGCCAGGCCATCGATACCATCAAAGAGTTGTATACGCTATCGGTGTTTCCCGAGATGGAGGTCGGCTGGATCACCCATCCCAACAACCTGGGCCACAAGGAATTCCCCGGCTGTTTCCGCTGTCATGACGGCAAGCACCTGAGCAAAGACGGAGAAGCCATCCGCCTGGAGTGCAATCTCTGCCATACCATCCCGCGCATGGCCGGGCCGGGGCTCCCCGCGCCGATCATCACGCTCGAGGCCAGCAATGAGCCCGAGTCGCACAAGGACAGCAACTGGATCGCGCGTCATCGCCAGGAGTTCGACGAGACGTGCGCAGGGTGTCACAGTACCTTCAATCGCGGCGGTGCCGACAACAGCTCCTTCTGCGCCAACGGTGCCTGCCACGGCATCGAGTGGAAATACGCCGGACTGGACGCGCCCAAGCTGCGGGATTACCTACCGGCGCCACGCATAGAGGAGGCGGCAGAACCGGTTGCCGGCGATACGGGCGACGAGAGCTTCGTGCCCCGCATCCCCCATCCCCTCAGCGAAGAACGCATTGGCCAGTGTCTGGCCTGCCACGGGCCCGAGGGTCTGAAGCCGTACACGCCCTTCCATGAAGAAGAGCAGTTTCCGCTGAATGCCTGCACCGAGTGCCATCAGCTGGCACCCACGCTGCTGACGGGCAGCCCCCCTTGAGCGGCCAGTAGCCCCCCTATCCTCCCCGACAGCAATACGACCCGGAAAGCCGAGATGCGGGCAGACATCCCGGTATCCGGGTCGTTGCAATGGGGGAGAGGCAGGATGTCAGGGACTTGCCGCCGGCGCGGGGTGAGGCCTGCGTGCATATCCGGCGCCCTCGCGCAAGGCGGCCTTGTTTGCCGGCAACAGATGTTGATGCCGCTCGGGCAGATGTTTCTCCAGGGCCTGCTCTACCATGTCCAGGGGCAGCAACTGCGATTGGGCCAGCAGCGCCCCCAGCAGCACCACATTGGCGAGCCGTACATTGCCGTGCTGCAGCGCGATATCATTGGCGGGGACGCGCAGAACCGTGATGTCCTCTCGTTGAATGGGTCGCTCCACCAGCGAATCGTTGATCACCAGGATACCCCCGGGCTTGACCAGAGGCTCGTACTTGTCGGTCGAGGGCAGATTCATTGCCACAACCATGTCCGGATTGCGCACCAGCGGCGAGCCAATGGGCTCGTCGCCCACCACCACCGTACAATGGGCGGTGCCCCCGCGCATTTCAGGCCCATAGGACGGGATCCAGGTGACATGCAGGCCGGCTTCGAGAGCAGCATAGGTTAGCAACTGCCCCGCGAAGAGGGCACCCTGGCCGCCAAATCCAGAGAAAATGATCGCGGTTTCCATGGCATTCACTCCGATGGGGTTGAGATGTCGTTCGGGAGCGGCTACGACCGTTTCAAGGCTTCGTGGACCTTGAAATCACCCGGCGGATAGACGGGGACCATTTGCTCGCGGATGAAATCCAGCGCGTCACTGGGATCCAGGCGCCAGTTGGTGGGGCAACTGCTCAGCAGTTCCACGATCCCCAGGCCAAGGCCCTGCAACTGGGCCTGGAAAGCCAATCGTATCGCCTTCTTGGCCTTGCGGATCTCGGCCACCGAGTGGAGCGAACGGCGGGCCGCATAGGCCACCCCCGGCATGCCGGCCAGCATCTCGGTAATGTGGAGCGGCTCGCCCTGTACGGCCACGTCCCGGCCGTAGGGTGAGGAAGTGGTGACCATGCCGGGAAGGGTTGTCGGGGCCATTTGTCCGCCGGTCATGCCGTAGATGGCATTGTTGACAAAGATGACGGTGATCTTCTCACCGCGCGCGCAGGCGTGCAGGATCTCATTGCCGCCGATGGATGCCAGATCGCCATCGCCTTGATAGGTGAAGATGACGCGGTCGGGCATGACCCGCTTGAGCCCCGTAGCCATGGCCGGGGCGCGGCCGTGTGCCGCTTCGCAGCCGTCGATGTTGAAGTACTCGTAGGCAAAGACCGCACAACCGACCGGTGCCACGCCGATGGTGCGCTCGCGCACACCCAGTTCATCCAACACCTCGGCGATGAGCCGATGGATAATGCCGTGGGTACAACCGGGGCAATAGTGCGTCATCGCCTCGGTCAGCGACTCGGGTCGTTTGTATACCAACTGCATCTGGGAAAGGTCCGGTTTCTCTTCCCGGACCGCAGGGGTCGCTACTACCATCATGTTCATGGCCTCCTTGCCGAAAGGGTCATGCAGAGAGCGTGGGGGTGGCTACAGGTTGGGGTCGAGCACCGTTGCCCGTCCGTGCTGTTTGGGCCATGCGCTCGAGGGCGGGGAGGATGTCGTCGGGCAGTGGGATCATGCCGCCCATGCGGCCCAGGAAGTGGACCGGCGCGCGGCCTTCCACCACGCGTCGTACATCCTCTGCCATCTGGCCGGCATTCATCTCTACCACCAGAATCCCCCTGACCTGTGCTGCCAGCCGGGCCAGGGGTTCCTCGGCCAGCGGCCACAGCGTGATGGGCCGGAAGAGCCCGACCCTGATCCCGGCCGCCCGTGCCTGCCTGACGGCCGAGCGGGCAATCCGCCCGACCGTGCCCCAGGCCACCAGCAGCCATTCGGCGTCCTCGGTCTGGACGGTTTCGTAGCGTATCTCGTTCTGGCGGATGCGCGCCAGCTTTTCCTGCAGCCGCAGATTCAGCGCCTCCAACTTCTCGGCACCCAGGTAGAGCGAGCTGATGGTGCGGGGTGGGCGGCCCCGTGCGCCCGTCAGGGCCCAGGCGGGTCGCTCCTGGGGCCACTGCTTGAACGGCGGCATCTCCACCGGTTCCATCATCTGGCCCAGGCTGCCGTCGCCCAGGATGGTGACGATGGTACGGTACCTGAAGGCAAGCTCGAAGCTTTCATACATCAGGTCCACCGCTTCCTGCAGTGT
>RFJM01000380.1 GCA_003694905.1 Caldilineae bacterium | reverse complement strand
TGCCCGCCCCCGAATAGTGCGATATCCAGGTCGCGCACGCTACGGGCCAGACTCATCAGTTCGCCCAGGCAGAGATGTGCCGGCACCAGGATCAGGTCCGCGCCGTCGGCGCGTACTTTAGGCACAACCTCGCGCAGCGCCTCTTCGTAGGGGACAAACTCGAAAGGCGCAACATGGGTCGGGTTGGTCGTCAGCGGTGTGAGGGTGGTCGTCAGGCCGATAAGCCCCACCCGGATGTCACCCAGATCGAGGATGACGTAATCGCGGATGCCCAGATCGGTGGGGACGGCACCGGAGGCACGGTCACGGAGATTGGCCGAGAGGAAGGGAAAACGGGCCTGCGCGATCCGTTCTTGCAAGACCTCGGCGCCGAAATCGAACTCGTGGTTGCCGATGGCGGTGGCGTCGTAGCCCATGGCGTTCATCACCTCCACCATGCTTTCACCTTGAAACCAGGTGGAGATGGCCGGACCGGTCCAGTTGTCGCCCCCGCTGAGCACCAGGAAGTGCGGGTCATCCTGCCTGTAGCCGTGGCGGCTCTGCCATAGCCCCAGTAACTCGGCGGCACCCGTCCCTTCTTCCTGCCCCAGCATCCAGCCGTGCTCATCGTTGGTATAGAGCACGGTGAGTGTGGCCAGGCTGCCGGCCTCCGGCCGGGCGGCACCGCTCGCGGCAGGGGGCAGTTCGGCCGGCAGGGGCGCGCAGGCAGTCACCCATATCACGGCCCAAAAGGAGAATAGAAGGGCCACCAGCCTGCCGGCAGCCATCATTTTTCCGGCAAATGGTAGAACAGAATACCGAACCGATGTTCGTTCTGTGGTATACTGTGAATGCTGGACGTAATCTACGTCCGCCTTCGGCTCTTCTCCCATCGCTGCAACGTCAATCATGACCTAAGGCCCTCAAGAGCCTTGTGGCCGTCGTGACCAAGCGGACACAGGCCACAGGTCCTCATCGTGGAAGGCCAACCTCCTCCAAGATTGGGCGGTGATAGTGTGCCGGGATGCTGTCATGCGCTTTCTGCTGTGGGGGACGGCATGGGCGACACATCCCGGCACACACCTTTTGCGGGAAGGGTAGTCCCGGCGCGTGATGAGCATGGCAAAGATCTCGAACCATGGTAGAATACCGACGATTGTACGCCAACATTGCCCAAAACGCGGAATTTCATCATGGAGCCACCCGACCATCTTCGTCCCATCCTGCAGAGGATCGCCGAATTTCTGCGCGCCGAGGTCTATCCGCTGGAGCGCGCGTTTCTCACCGAGGGGCCGGAATCCATCGAGGAGGATCTGGCAGCTCGACGGGCCCAGGTGAAAGACATGGGGTTGTGGGTGCCGCCCTTACCTCCCGAGTTCGGCGGCATGGGTCTTAGTCTGTACGAGTTTGCCTTCGTGAGCGAGATACTGGGTCGGTCGCCGTTGGGGCACTACGTCTTCAACTGCCAGGCCCCCGACATCGGCAACATGGAGCTGCTGTGGCATCACGGTAGCCGGGAGCAGAAGGAGCGCTACCTGGAGCCACTGGCCGCGGGAGAGATCCGCAGCTGTTTTTCGATGACGGAACCGGAGCATGCCGGCTCGAATCCGGTGCACATGAGCACCACGGCCGTGCGCGAAGGCGATACCTATGTCATCAACGGCCACAAATGGTTCACTACCGCGGCCGACGGCGCGGCTTTTGCCATTGTCATGGCCGTGACGGACCCCCAGGCCGACCGCTATGCCCGTGCCAGCCAGATCATCGTCCCCACCGACACGCCCGGCTTCCGCCTGCACTGCAACACACCGGTCATGGGTCATGCCGGCCGCGGTTTCTTCACTCATGGCGAGATCTTCTACGAGGACTGCCGGGTGCCGGTGAG
The DNA here is from genome assembly GCA_003694905.1 of Caldilineae bacterium. Taxonomy (GTDB): domain Bacteria; phylum Chloroflexota; class Anaerolineae; order J102; family J102; genus J102. The sequence continues at coordinate 6,487 of RFJM01000380.1, read as the reverse complement.
CAATCGTATTGGTGCCGAGGGAGCAGGGTTCGCATTGGCGCAGGAACGCCTGGGGCCGGGGCGCATCCATCATTGCATGCGCTGGATCGGCATCTGCGAGCGGGCCTTTGATCTGATGTGTGAGCGGGCCCTGAAACGGGAGTTGGAGCCGGGCAAGACCCTGGCCACCCGCCAGATCGTGCAGACATGGATTGCCGAGAGCCGTGCCGAAATCAATGCTGCCCGGTTGCTGGTGCTGGATGCGGCGGTCAAGATCGACCGCAACGGTGCCTATGCCGCGCGCAACGAGATCTCGATGATCAAGTTCTACGTGGCCAACGTGCTGCAGCGGGTGCTGGACCGCGCCATCCAGGTGCACGGCGGGCTGGGTGTTACCGACTACACACCCCTGGCCCACTGGTATCGCCACGAGCGCGCGGCCCGCATCTACGATGGACCCGACGAGGTACACAAGCTCGTTGTCGCCCGCCGCATCCTGCGCGAATATCCACGGGAGGGCTGAGAGTGCACCCCGCGGGCTACGATGACACCATCGATGTGCGGCCGGATGAGCGCTTCGACGAGGCGAGGCTGGCCGCGTATCTGGCAGGCCGTCTGCCCGGCAGCGATGCCCCCCTGCGCGTGCGTCAGTTCGGCGGCGGCGTGGCCAATCTCACTTATCTGCTCGACTTCGGCGACCACCAGTATGTCCTGCGCCGGCCGCCCTTGGGCCCGGTGGCCCGATCGGCACACGACATGGGCCGCGAGTATCGGGTGCTCTCCGTTTTGTGGCAGGCGTTTCCCCTGGCACCCCGAGCCTACCTCTACTGTGATGATCCCGAAGTCATCGGCGCGCCCTTCCTGGTGATGGAGCGCCGCCGGGGGATTGTGGTGCGCCGCTCACTGCCGCCCGAGTTTGCCCATATCCCCGACGCACCGCGACGTATGAGCGAGGCCCTTATCGACGCCCTGGCCGACTTTCACGGCGTCGACTACCGGGCATTGGGCCTGGAAGGCCTGGGTAAGCCTGCCGGCTTCATCCATCGCCAGGTCGAGGGCTGGTATCGACGCTGGCACGACGCCCGCACCGAGCCATTGCCACTGATGGATGACGTCTACCGCTGGCTGCTCGAACATGAGCCCGAGGGCGGCGACGCCACGCTGGTGCACAATGACTTCAAACTCGACAACGTCATGCTGGCCTTCGACGATCCTGGCCGTGTCGTCGCCATCTTCGACTGGGACATGTGTACCCTGGGTGATCCGCTTTCCGACCTGGGCGCACTGTTGACCTATTGGTCACAGCCCGACGATCCCCCTTACGTCCAGATGACTTCCATGATGCCCGTCGGTGACGAGCGCTTTCTGACCCGCCGGCAACTGGTGGAACGCTATGCCGAGCGTACCGGCCGCGATGTTAGCCACATCCGCTTCTACCATGTCCTGGGTCTGTTCCGGCTGGTGGTCATCATCGCCCAGATCTACATCCGCTATCTGCGCGGCCAGACACGCGACCCGCGTTTCGCCGCGCTGGGACAGCTCATTCCGCTGGTAGCCCGTGCAGCCCATAGCGTCGCCACCAGCGGCCGTCTGGCTTGAGCCGGAATCCCGCGCATAGCCGCAGCCGACCGCGCGAGACTCCTGCCGCGGCGCGCACCCAGGCCACGGCGGTGTTACACGAGCGTATGCTTCTCCGCCACCATCTTCCGCTTCGCAACGACATTCGTGAATCAGGAGAACGGACTATGACTTTGCTGCCCGAACCCCGCGAGAACCGCATTTACCTCCTGCGTTTCCACAGGCCGGGAGCAGGCCCGCGGTTGGGTGTCTTGAAAGGCGCTGCGCTCGTCGATGTGACCGAACAGATCGGCTCGCTGGCTACCTGGTTGTGTGGATCCTGCGGCAGGGTGGAACAAGCCATTGCCGCGCTGCGCGAGATTGACGGGGATGCTGTTGCCCTCGACGACCTGGCTGTGCAGCCAGATCAGCAACGCCCGTACCTGCTGGCGCCCGTGGACCGGCAAGACGTCTGGGCTGCCGGCGTCACCTATGAGCGCAGCCGCGAGGCCAGGCAGCAGGAGGCCATCGACGGCGGCGACGTGTACGCACGCGTCTACGCGTCCCCGCGGCCCGAACTCTTCTTCAAAGCCCACGCCTCCGGGGTGGTGGGGCCCGGGCAGGAGGTGGGGATACGGCATGACGCCACCTGGTCGGTGCCCGAGCCGGAACTGGGCCTGGTCGTCAATCCCGCCGGCGAGGTAGCAGGGCTCGTCATCGGCAACGACATGAGCAGCCGCGACATCGAGGGCGAGAACCCCCTCTATCTTCCGCAGGCCAAGATCTACACCGCGTCCTGCGCGCTGGGCCCCTGCATCCTTCTGGCTCCCGTGCAGGAGCGCTGGCCCGAGCTGGCCATACGCATGCACATCCGCCGTGACGGCCACACCGTCTTCACAGGAGAGACCCACACCGCTCGCATTCGCCGCAGCCCTCAGGAGCTGGTCCACTACCTCACCCGCAGCCTGGCCTTCCCCGACGGCGTGGTCTTGCTGACCGGCACGGGCATCGTCCCACCCGATGAATTCGGCCTTCAGGCAGGCGATGAAATCTCCATCACCATCGATGGGCTGGGCACCCTGGAAAACCGCGTCAAAGTGGTCTAGCCGGCGGCCGTCCTTCCCCCATTCGGTCCTTGCCCGGCCGGTGCCGATCACCACCGCCGGACTGCAATCACAGATACTCGACCCAGGGATGAGGCTCCGCGGGCGGTCGATACACGCCCCACATCGACTTCGGCAGCACGCCCGCCAGTTCCTGCATGGCATAGTCGGTGATGGTGGCTTCGACGACCTTACGCTGTACCCCTTCGGGGATGTGCATGCGGAAGGGGCGGCCGAAGCGCAAATGGATGGTGGGACGGCGGCCTTGCTTGAACACGGCGGGAAAATCGGTGGTGCCCCAGATCCCCACGGGCATGAGGGTGGCACCCGTGTGGCGCACCAGCATGCCCAGGCCCTTCTGCGCCCGTTGCAGCGAATGCGATTCTTTGTTGCGCGTGCCTTCGGGCGAGATGAGCAGGGCGTAGCCGGCAGCCAGGACATCCAGGGAAGCCCGTATCGCTCCAACATCTGCCTGCCCGCGCTCGATGAAGATGCTGCCGTACCAGTCTACCAGATGGCCGATCACGGGACCCGACGCCAGTTCTCGCTTGGCCACCGGTACGGCATAGCGGATATGGCCCATCACGCCGGCGAGAATGAAGGGATCCAGGTAGTGGATGTGATTGAAGTAGATGATGAGAGGACCGGAGCCCGGGATGCGCGACTCGCCTTCCACCTCCACGCGGGTGAGAATAAAGATCAGGAGCCATAGCACAAGCTGCCACAGCCTGCGCCCCAGGCGGCGGGGTGCTTCGGGTGTGGCCAGATGCGCAAAGGCATGTTTCATGATGGATGGCGCTCCCTGTCAGGATCAAGATGGAGGCGCGAGCGGGCCAGTTCTGCCACCGCCTCCACCACTTGCTCGATGCTCATGCCGTCGGTTTGAATGGTGACGGCATCGGCCGCGGCCCGCAGGGGGGCCGTCTCCCGCCCGCTGTCGATGGCATCTCGCATCTTCATGGAGGCCAGGACGGCGTCGTAGTCTACATCCTGCTGCTTCTGTACCAGTTCGCGATAGCGACGACGCGCGCGTTCTTCGGGTGAGGCATCCAGGTAGATCTTCAGCGGCGCCTCGGGCATCACCACCGTGCCGATGTCCCGACCGACCATCACCACCCGACCTGCCAACCCGATCCGGCGCTGTTGGATGAGCATGGCCGCGCGCACGCCGGGATACGCGCTGACCACCGAGACATGGTCGTCGACGGCCGGCGAGCGCAGTTCCCAGGTCACATCCTCGCCTTCCACCAGCACGGTGTATTGTCTGCCGTCGGCCACCGTAGGAGGCGTGACATCGATGTGCAGTGTCTCGGCCAGGCGGGTAACCTGGGCCTCGTCTTCCACGGGGATGTGGCGGGCGAGGGCAGCCTGGGTTACGGCGCGATACATGGCGCCGGTGTCGAAATAGAGAAAGCCGAACCGGCGGGCTACGGCCTCGCCGATGGTACTCTTGCCGGAGGCAGCGGGGCCGTCGATGGCAATGACAAGGGGTGCGTTGTGTTCGTCGTTGTGGGATTTCGGTATCATGTGGGCTTCGGAGGTTGGGATTTGATGGCATTCACGGCGCGACGTTGGCGCGCGCTCAGCGGCCGCCACTGGCCAGGGCGCAGGTCGCCGATGTGGAGGGAGGCTATGCGGATGCGGACCAGCCGCAAGACCTCCAGGCGCACGGCCTGACACATGCGCCGGATCTGCCGCTTGCGACCCTCGGTTATGACGAAGGCCAGCCAGGTATGGTTGGGATCTGGTTCGGGGTCGAGCCAGAACCGCTGCTCGGGAGGGATGCTACGCAGGCGGCGCACCCTGGCCCGCGCCATGCCGTCTTCCAGCTCGATCCCTTTACGCAGCTTGCGCAGGGCCGGTTCCGGCACACGTCCTCTAACCAGGACCCAGTACTCCTTCTCGTGCTGAAAGGAGGGATGCGTAAGCCGGTAGGTCAGGTCGCCGTCATCGCTCATGAGGACCAGCCCTTCGCTCTCCAGGTCCAGCCGGCCGATGGGATGGAGGTGATGAAATTCGGGCGGCAGCAGGTCCAGGACCGTGGGTCTGCCCTGGGGATCGAGGCGGGTCGAGAGGTAGCCCGCGGGCTTGTTGAGCAGCAGGGTAGTAGGCTCGCCGCGAGGCATCGACACCGGCCTGCCGTCGACGGTGACTTCGTCCCGGCCCGGATCGATCTGCACGCCCATGGTGTAGACAGTACGGCCGTTGACCTGCACCCGCCCCTGGCGGATGAGCGCGTCGGCTCCGCGTCGCGAGGCCACGCCGGCGTGGGCCAGGTACTTGTTGAGTCGCATCATGTCAGGGAGAAGGGAGGGGCTCGAAAGTCAGTGGGGTTTCCAACAGTTTCTCTTCGCCGAGCCACACCTGGTAGACGCCGCTGGGGTGACCATCGACATCGAATGCGATACGGCGTTCGGCGCGGAGCTGAAGGATCTGCCATGTCTGCAGCAGCAAAGGCCGGCTGGGAGTGGTAATGCGGTAGAGCGTGCCGTCCGGGGCCATGACCTTGTTGATGGCCGCGGGCCGCAGTCCTGTATCGACCCAGCGCCAGTGGTCGAAATAGTAATCCAGCATGCGGGGCATGTCTCGGTAGCGGTCGGGGCTGTTCAGGACGACACCTAGCGCATCGCCTGTGGGACGGCGGGCCGCGGCGATGAGGACCTGGCCTGCCGCGTCGGTGGTACCGGTCTTCACGCCGTAGGTACCGGGATAGCTGGTGAGGAGGCGGTTGGTGTTGGTGAGGGTATAGCCCTCGATGGTGATGCTGGGGGTGGCTACGATCTGGGCCAGCAGGGGATGGTCCAGGGCGCGGCGGGCTAGGGCAAGGAGGTCGCGGGCGCTGCTCACCTGGCCGGGGGCATCCAGTCCGTGTGGGTTGGCAAAGTGGGTCTGGGTCAGCCCCCAGGCCGCGGCGCGGCGGTTCATCTCTTCGACAAAGGCGGCTTCGCTGCCGGCTGCGGCAATGGCCAGGGTCATGGCGGCATCATTGCCCGAGGGCAGGAGCAGACCGTAGAGCAAGGCTCGTACGCTGACCTGTTCCCCGGCCTGCAAGCCCATGCTGGCATTGCCGACGATGGCTTCGGGCGGTACTGTGACGATCTGGTCCGGGTCCAGGGATTCCAGGGCCAGCAGAGCCGTCATCAGCTTGGTTGTGCTGGCCATGGGCAGCGAGGCGTCCGCGTTCTTGGCCCAGAGTACGGTGGCGCTGGGGCGGTCGCTCAGGGCCGCGGCCGCGGCCTCGACCTGGGGCCCGCGGGCGATTTCGGCCAGGGTCCGGATCTGGCTGGGGGAGAGCCGGATGGGTGCAGGATGGCCGCTGCGGAGATGAGGTGGGCCGGCGGCCACCGTCCACAGGGCCAGGCTTATCAGCAAGAAAACCAACCAGCGTCGCGTGCGGGGGGAACGGTTATTTGACGCTGTGGTCATGGCGGCTTACAATCGCTGTCATTGTCTGGCGGAATGGCATGGTCGTTGCTACCCTGCCGAAATGCCCGGCAGGCCCAGGAATGGTAGCACGAGGCGGCTGGCCCTGGCAATCCTCTGCTTCCCGCTGTGTGCCCTGCACTCGCGAGCATATTCTCCGCTGCCGACATATCCCGCCGGCCCTTCCGCCTCCTGGCTATAGACTGTATCCTGCAAGTTCTTGCCCCGCTGTTTCCCATGAGCTTTCGCTACACCCTCCACGCCACCGACGGTCAGGCACGACTCGGCACGTTTAGCACGCCCCACGGCGACATCCGCATGCCCTGTTTCGCGCCGGTGGGCACCCAGGCGACCGTCAAGACCCTCACCCCCGAAGAAGTGCGCATGGTGGGGGCCGACCTGATCCTGGCCAACACCTATCACCT
>RFJM01000049.1 GCA_003694905.1 Caldilineae bacterium | reverse complement strand
TCTTGATAGCGCGGTGCCCGGTTGCCGGTCGCAGCGGCGGGGCGACGGGCGAAGCCCGTGCGGGCGCCGGCCCGCCACCGCTCAGGCGCCGACCTGCTGCCTGCTCTGCGTCCACGCCTGCGTCCGTCGTGTCACCCCTCGCGTCAGCAAATAGAAAATACCCCGGGCCGTCAGACCCGTCACCAGGATTAGCGATGCCATGGCCATGGCCTGGGCCGTCTCGCCCGCGTCGTCCAGCAGCATCACCGCCAGCGATGCCAGCTCATTGCCCGGTACGAACAGAAATACCACTGCCGACAACGTCACCATCGCATTCAGGAAGAAATACATAGCGATAGACAGAATCGCGGGCATGGCCATGGGCACCGTCACCCGCCAGAACGTGCGGTAAAACGGCGCATCCAGCGACTCGCCGATCGCCTCGAACGCCGGGTCCATCTGCTTCAGGGCCGTCATCGCCGTCAGGAAGGGCACCGTGTAGTAGTGGATGATCGTGGAAAGCACCAGAATCGTCATCGTGCCGTACAGGAAGTAGAGCGGATGCCGGGGATTGTTGAACGTAAACACATACGCCAGACCCAGCACCATACCCGGCACGGCCAACGGCATGATCGAAAGCAGATACAGCAGCGAGCGTCCCCAATTCAGGCCACGACTCTTCTCGATGAGATAGGCACTGGCAAACACGATAATGGTACCGAATACCGCCGTTCCCGTAGCCATCTTGATACTGTTCCAGAGAATGACCAGGGCACCGAACCTGTGGTGAGCACCTGCCACATAGAACGTCATGAAATTCTTCAGCGTGGGCGTCAGGTTGTACGGCCAATACTTGACGAAGGCCCCGATGATCACAATGGCATAGATGGCGAGAATGAACACCGCCACCGCCACACAGAACACGAATATCCCACCCTGCACCAGGGAGCGATGCCGTCTGGGCCCCAGCGGTGTTATCTCCGACGTCACCTGTGCCACCTGCCGGCGCTGCACGATACGGTCCAGCACGAACGCGATCACTGCCGGGATCAGAAGCAACGTGCTCACCGTCGCCCCCATGCCGAAATTCTGTTGGCCCACCACCTTGTTATAGATGTCGGTGGCCAGAACGTCGTAGTTCCCGCCCACCACCTTTGGCGCGCCGAAGTCCGTGATTGCCAGCGTAAACGCCACAAACGCGGCACTCATCAGCCCGTACTTGACGGTCGGCAGCGTCACCGTCGTGAAAATACGCAGACCAGACGCGCCCAGCGATTCTGCGGCCTCATGCAGGCGGGCATCTGCCATCGTCAGCGCAGTCATCAGAATGATCAGCGCGTGCGGAAACGCGTAGAACACCTCCGACATCACAATACCGACGGGACCGTACAGGCCGATATTCCACCCGAACGCGCGGGTAAACACCCCGTTATTGCCGAACATATAGATGAACGCCAGCGCCTGCACCAGCGAAGGCACGAAAATCGGCAGCATCGCCACAGCCCGTAGCACATTCTTATAGGGAATCGTGGTCCGGGCCAGCCCATAGGCATAGACAAACGCAAAGACCACCGTGATCACCATACTGATCACAGACACCGTCAGGCTGTGACGCAGTGAGATCGACGTCGCCGGCGAGGCGAAATAGGCCGTGTAGTTTGCCAGCCCGACGAACACTCCCTGCTTATCCATCAGGCTGCGCACCAGCACCATGATCAGCGGATAGATCAGCAGCACCACCAGCCACACAGCAATCAGCGCCAGCAGCACGCGGCGGACCACATCGTCCACACCCAAACGCTGGCGTACACGCTGCTTGAACACACGCTCATCCACACGTACGCGTGGGGGAGCTTTTACTGAAGCGGGCAATTCCATAGAACCATCCTGTCGATGAGAATCCTATTCCGCCGCATAGACTCGCAGCAGATCTGCAGGCAGATGGACCAGCAACTCGCTGGCCACCTGAATGTTCAGGTCCCGCATCATGTTGTTGGAGACCTCGGCCACCAGTCTTTCCGTCTCCAGACCATCCAACTGCAACGTCAGCCGGTAGAACGAGCCCAGGAACTCCGCGTCCTCCACTTTCACCCTCACGCTGTTCGGCGTTCCCGGTTGCACATGCGCCAGCCGCACATCTTCCGGCCGTACCGCTATCAGCACCGCTGTGTCTGGCTTTAGCTCATGTGCCTGGCCGCATCGCAGCGTCACCGCGCCACAGCGGACCTGGTCCTCGCCCGGCCCTGCCGTCCCCGGCAGAAAATTCATCACCCCGATAAAGTCGGCCACAAAAGGACTTGCCGGTGAACGATAGATCTCCTCGGGCGTGCCTACCTGCTCGATGCACCCCTGGTTCATCACCACGATGCGGTCCGCCATCACCAGCGCTTCCTCTTGATCGTGCGTCACGAAGATCGTCGTAACACCCACCTGCCGTTGCAGTTGCTTGATCTCGCGGCGCAGCGACACCCGCACCCTGGCATCCAGCGCAGACAGCGGCTCATCCAGCAGCAACAGCCCAGGTGACGTGGCCAGCGCCCGGGCAAGCGCAATGCGTTGCTGCTGCCCGCCCGAAAGCTGGGCCGGATACTTATGTCCCACATCGGGCAACCCCACCAGGTCCAACAACTCCTTCACCCTGGCCTCGATCTGCTTCTTCGGCAGCTTCCGATTCTCCAGGCCGTAGGCGATATTCTGCGCCGCCGTCAGATTCGGGAACAGCGCATACGATTGGAACACGATACCGAAATCCCGTCGCCGCGGCGGCAGCCGTGACACATCCTTGCCCGCCTGGAAGATCTGGCCCGTATTCTGTTCCTCCAGTCCCGCGATCATACGCAACAACGTCGTTTTGCCGCAACCACTGGGCCCCAGAATACATACAAACTCCCCCTCACTGACATCGAGTGACACATCATTCACCGCCACCAGATCGCCAAACGTCTTCGTGACATGGACAATCCGTAGATAGGGTTCACTTGCAGATTGCTCAGATCGGTTCATTCCAAAGTCCCCGGGACTTATGATATCAGCGAGAGGAGCGCCGCGGTCACCGCGCCGCTCCTCTCTGCACGAATGTCTGTGACTCGGCTGCGTCTTACTCCTCGGTCTTGACCGCGAACTGACTCGTCCATTGCTCCAGAATCCGGTCGCGATTCGTCGACGACCACTGGAAATCCATGGGGAACAGGCGGTCGGCCGTATCTTCAGGCATTCCTTCCGGGACCGGGAAGCCCGGCTTCGCCACCACTGCGAAGTACTTGGCATACATGCTCAGCGCCTCGTCGCTGACCGCCCAGTCCAGGAAGCGCTTGGCCGCATCGGGAACGTCCGTCCCCTTCATCAGGCCGTTTGCCTCCACTTCATAGCCAGAGCCCTCCTCGGGCAAGACCATTTCCAGCGGTGCACCGTCCTTCTTCAGCTTCGCAGCGACAAACGCAAAGGAAATGCCGATGGGATACTCGCCCGCTGCCGCCAGTTTGCACGGCTTCGAACCCGACTTGGTATAGATCGCCATGTTCTTATCCAGATCCGCCAGATACTTCCACCCCTCTTCTTCTCCCAGACCCTGCAGCACACTCGACACAAACATGAAGCCCGTGCCCGACGAAGCCGGGTTGGGCATCACAAGGTGCCCTTCGTACACCGGGTCCAGCAGATCCTTCCATGACGCAGGCGTAGGCAGATTAAACTCCTTCGCCTTCTCCGTGTTGACGCAGAATGCCGTCAGGTAGGCATCCACACCCACCCAGGTTGGCGGATCATTCGGCGACTTGAAGGCAGGCAGGATATTTTCTACCCCGGCTGGCGCATAGGGCTCTAGCATCCCCTCCTTTTCGAAAATCATCATACTGGTGGCCGCCACACCCCAGATCACATCGGCTTGCGGATTCTCCTTCTCGGCCAACAACCTCGCCGTCAGGTCACCGGTCGAAAGACGCAAAACCTCCAGATCGAGATCGGGTAGGGCCTTTTCTGCTACCGGCAGATACTCGGTGATCTCCTCATTCTCCTTGGCCGTATAGATCACCACCTTCGTCTTGCCCTGGGGTGCAGCAGGCGCAGCGGGCGCTGCCGGTGCCGCCGGAACCGCGCAGGCGCTGACCACCAGAGCCAACAGGAGAACGAGCGCGACAAATAAGAACGACTTCCTGGAACTGGATGCCATGATACACCTCCTGAAGAATGCAGCATCCTTGAACTGTGGAACATTTTGGAAAGGTACGAAGTAGCGGTTATTATATCTTAACCTTGCAACATGTCAAAAATCGGAGGAGCGCAGACACTCCGCGATTCTGGCATGATCCCCTCACAAGGCGGGCGCGTTCAGTGCCCATCTCCAAACCAGCGATAGGCAGGCCATCATGCTTGAACATGCACAGGTCGTAATCATCGGCGGCGGCGTCGCCGGCACCAGCATCGCCTACCACCTCACCAGGCGAGGCTGGTCAGATGTTGTCATTGTCGAAAAAGGAGAGCTGACCTCCGGTTCGACCTTTCATTCCGCCGGTCTGGTGGGACAGCTACGCAGCTCCATCGCCCTTACTCGCATGATGATGTACAGCGTCGAGCTTTATGCATCACTCAAAGATGACACCGGCTACGACCCCGGCTGGAGACAGGTGGGCAGCCTGCGCTTGGCGTCATCGCCGGAGCGATTGCAGGAGCTCAAGCGCCAGGTGAGCTGGGCACGTACCTTCTCCCTTCCCATCCACCTCCTCTCCCCGCGCGAAGCCCAGCAACTTTTTCCCATCATGACTACCGACGGCGTCCTCGCCGCCGCCTTCCTCCCCACCGACGGCCAGATCGACCCCACCAGCCTCACTTACGCCCTGGCCGCCGGTGCCCGACGCCGCGGTGCCCGCGTCCTCAGCAAGACGCGTGTCCTCGATATCACCCTGCGCAAAGGCCGTGTACACCAGGTCACTACCGATCGCGGCACCATTCGCTGCGAAATCGTTGTCAATGCCGCCGGACAATGGGCCCACGAAATCGGTAACATGGTCGGCGTGAACGTCCCCGTCGTCCCCATGAGCCACCAGTATGTGGTCACTGCGCCCATTTCCGGCGTGCGCAGGCACATGCCAACCATGCGCGACCCCGACAACATCTGCTACTTCCGCGAAGAAGTAGGTGGCCTGGTCATGGGCGGCTACGAACACAACCCGTCTGCCTGGACCCTGGGGTCGATCCCGCCCGACTTCACCTTCCAGCTCCTCAAACCCGATTGGGAGCGATTCGAGGAAGTCATGGAAGGTGCCATCCGCCGGGTCCCCCTCATGGAGCAGGCCCAGATCATCAAGATGATCAACGGACCCGAAGCCTTCACACCCGACGGCGAATTCATCCTCGGCGAATCGGAGGTTGGGGGATTCTTCGTTGCGGCCGGTTTCTGTGCCCACGGCATTGCCGGCGCCGGCGGCGTTGGCAAAGTCATGGCAGACTGGATTATCGACGGCCGGCCCGAGTACGACGTCTGGCGCATGGACGTGCGTCGCTTCGACCGGCGCTATCGTTCCCGTGCCTACACCCACGAACGCACCTGGGAAGTTGTCCACCACTACTATGACATCCACTACCCCTTCCAGGAAAGAGAAGCCGCGCGTCCGCTGCGCCTCAGCCCGGCCTACGGACGCCTGCAAGCTCTAGGTGCAGTCTTCGGCGAGAAAGCCGGTTGGGAACGCCCCAACTGGATCGAGCCCAATGCTACTTCCATAACCCCTACCTTCGAGCCCGATGGCTGGGCGCGTCGCTACTGGTCCCCTGCCATTGAGGCCGAGCATCACGCAACACGGCAACGCGCCGCCCTCTTCGACGTCACTTCCTTCAGCAAATTCGACGTCACAGGTCCCGGTGCCTGCGCCTTCCTCCAACATCTCTGCGCCAACGACATCGACCGCCCCACCGGCAAGATCGTTTACACCCAGATGCTCAACCCGCGCGGCGGTATCGAATGCGACCTCACCGTCACCCGCCTCGCGGACGAGCACTTCCGCATCATCACCGGGACCGCCTTTGGCCGCCACGACCTTGCCTGGATCCGGCGTCATCTCCCGCAAGACGGATCCGTCCAGGTACGGGATGTTACCTCCCAGTACTGCTGCTTCGCTCTACAGGGTCCTCTCGCCCGCCAGATCTTGCAACACGCCTGCGAAGACGACCTGACCAACGACGCCTTCCCTTACATGACCGCCCGGCACATCAGCGTCGGCCACGTGCCCGTGCTGGCCTACCGAGTCACCTACGTCGGTGAGCTCGGCTGGGAACTCTATGCCCCCATGGAATACGGCCTGGCGTTATGGGATACCCTCTGGCAGGCCGGTGAGCCCCTGGGCATGGTCGCCGGCGGCTATCGCGCCATCGACTCCCTACGCCTCGAAAAGGGCTACCGCTATTGGAGCCTCGACATCACCCCTCTGGAAAACCCGCTTGAAGCAGGTCTCACCTTCGCCGTGCGTCTGGATAAGCCTGACTTCATCGGCCGGGAAGCCCTCTTGCGCTCGCGCGAACAGGGCATCTGCAAACGCCTGTGCTGCATCCTGCTGGACGACGACGTACGCCTCCTACCACTGGGCAACGAAGCCGTGTGGGCGGCCGGCCAACTGGTGGGCCGGGTTACCAGTGGCGGCTGGGGCTTCACGGTCGGGCGTGCCATTGCCTATGCTTACCTGCCTCTGGAATTGACAAAACCGGGTACTCTGGTGGACATTGAAGCCTACGGCGAGCGTTACCCCGGCCGGGTCGTACGCGAGCCCGTCTACGATCCCGACGGAAGCCGCATTCATCTCTGACCGCCATCTCCATCCCACCCTCATTTCCAACCCTACCATGATCAAAGCCGTTACCTTCGACTTCTGGGACACCATCGCCATCGACGACTCCGACGAGGCCCGCCGCGCCAACCTGGGACTACCCAGCAAGCCCCAGGCCCGCCTCCAGCTTTTCATGGATGAGATCCTCAGCCATCATCCTGAAGTGGAACCGGAACGGATTGCCCAGGCATACGCTCGCGCCAACGACTGGTTCCGGCATTGCTGGAAGGTGGAACATCACACCCCTTCCGTGGCCGAACGGCTCGACCGCGCCTACGCCTTTCTTGGACTCGAACGCACCCCAGGTTTCGACGCTGTCGTGCAGCACATCGAGGAGATGGAAGTGCGCATTCCGCCCGATTTTGCCGCAGGCGTACACGACGTCCTGAAAGAATTGGCCCGGCACTACCGCCTTGGCATCATCTCCGATGCCATCCATACCCCAGGCCGGGGTATTCGCCGCCTGCTGGCCGACCACGGCCTTCTGGAGCTCTTCAGTGCTTTCGTCTTCTCGGACGAGATCGGCGTCTCCAAACCGGCACCCAAAGCTTTCGAGCAAGCCGCTGCTCAACTCGGCGTCTCTCTCAGCGAAATCGTCCACATCGGGGATCGAGAAAGCAACGATGTCGCCGGTCCTCGAGCTTTGGGGATGCGCGCCATCCTCTTCACCGGGATCGTAGACCGCGGCAGCGATGGCACCCAGGCTTCTGCTCTGTGCCGCAGCTATGCAGAACTCCCTGCTCTGATCGCCCGCCTGGGCTGATTCCGCTGCCCCTATCCTTCCGACCCCGTCCCTCCTCCGAGCGCTGCCTTCAGGCGCTCCAGCTCCTGCCGCCAGGCACTGACGCTGGCATCGCTGGGCATGCGCCAATCTGCGCGCGGGGAGAGGGCCACCGAGCCGACTTTGGGCCCGTCCGGCATCGCCGACCGCTTGTATTGCTGGCTGAAGAAGCGGTTGTAGAAGACCTCGAGCCAGCGCAGCACTTCCCCCTCGCTGTAATCGTCTCCGAAAGCCTGCCGTGCCAGGTAGAAGACCTTTGCCGGCGCAAACTGAAAGCGCACCACTTGATAGAGAAAGAAATCGTGCAACTCGTAGGGACCGATGGTCTCTTCGGTCTTCTGGGCCAGGCCGCCCTCCGCGTCGAGTGGTAACAACTCGGGGGTGATCGGTGTGGCAATTACATCACGCAGGACCTCAGCGGTCTCGCCGCTGAACTCATGCTCGGCCACATACTCGATCAGATAGCGGACCAGCGTCTTGGGCACGCCCGCGTTCACATGGTAGTTCGACATGTGGTCGGCATTGTAGGTCGCCCATCCCAGCGCAAGCTCCGAGAGATCGCCCGTGCCCACATTGAAGCCACCGATATCGTTGGCCACATCCATCAGGATCTGCGTGCGCTCGCGGGCCTGGGCGTTCTCGAACGTCACGTTGTGTTCATTCTCGTCGTGCCCGATGTCGGCAAAATGCCGGCGTACCGCCCCTTCGATGGGAATGCTGCGCACAGTCACCCCCAGGGCCTGGGCCAGGGCCATGGCATTGGAACGGGTGCGCTGGGTCGTGCCAAAGCCCGGCATGGTAATGGCCACGATGCCCTCGCGCGGTAGCCCCAGCGAATCAAACGCTTTCACCGTCACAAGCAGGGCCAGCGTCGAGTCCAGCCCGCCTGAGACACCGATGGTGACCTTGCGGGCACCCGTGTGCAGCAGACGCCGTGCCAGACCGGTGGCCTGGATGGCAAAGATCTCGCGGCAGTGCTCGGCCCGGCGTCTGGGATCGGTGGGCACAAAGGGGTGCCGCGCCAGCTGGGGGCGGAGTAGCGAGGCCGGAGAGCCGGCGGCAGACTCGCCCGGCAACCCAAAAGCCACAATCCGGAACTCCCGCCGCGGTTCAGATGCCGAAAATGTGCTGTTGCGCCAGCGCTCATGCTGTAATCTCTGCACATCGATGTCTGCCACCGCCATTTGTGTCTCGAAGCGAAAACGTTCCGTCTCCGCCAGGATCACCCCGTTCTCCGCAATCAGAGAATGCCCGGCCCACACCGTATCTGTGCTCGATTCACCCGGACCCGCACCCGCGTAGCAGTACGCCGCCAGACAACGGGCCGACTGTTGCCGCACCAGATCACGGCGGTAAGCCACTTTGCCCAGTAGCTCGTTGCTGGCCGAGGGATTCAGGAGCAGTGTAGCACCTGCCACCGCCATGGCGCCACTGGGTGGCTCCACCGCCCACAGGTCCTCGCAGATCTCGATGCCGATAACGCAGTCCGGCAGGTTCGTGGCCGCAAAGAGCAGATCCGTCCCGAACGGAACCTGCTGCCCCGCCAGATCGACCGTCGGCATGCCGGCCCGGCGTCCAGAGGTAAACCAGCGCTCTTCGTAGAACTCGTTGGTCGTGGGCAGATAGGTCTTGGGCACGACGCCCACCAACTCCCCGTCGGCCAGCAGGACGGCGCAGTTGTATAGCCGCCCCGAGTGCGGCACGGGCAGCCCCACCACGGCCGCGATATCGTGGCGGGCCGCCTCCATTGCCAGCGTGGCCAGGGCGTCTGCGGCTTCCGCCAGCAATCTGCGCTGATAGAACAGGTCGGCGCAGGAATAGCCTGTAATGCTCAACTCGGGGAAAAGGATCAGCCGGGCACCCTGACGGGCGGCCTCCTCCATGGCCGCGCTCATCGCGGCGACGTTGTGGCTCACATCAGCGACACGCACGGCGGGCGAAGCGACGGCTACCCGTACAAAGCCCAGGGCCGGCGGCGAAAGCAGCTCTGCTAAGCTCATAGGACCTGTATGGCGAACGAACACGGTCGAGATGCGTCGCCTCGCGCGACGCGGGTAGAATCATCGTCGAAACCAAGTTTACACCCTCAGTGCCTGCGCTGAAAAACGGGCCTGTATCCCGTCGCCCCCGTTCCCCTCTCTTCTCGGAATTGACCTCTCCTCGCCCTTGCGGTAAATTGCCATCGTCCCCTCCGCATTCCACAACAATCACCCGAGCCCCTCTCATGTTCGACATCATCGACCTCTACTTTCAAGGTGAACCGCAGCTCATAGCAAGCTACGTCATTCGCGGCCCGAAAGGCGTCGTGCTGGTGGAGACCGGTCCCGGTTCGACCGTGGAGCGCCTGCTGGCAGAGTTGGCGGCCATGGGCATCCCTCGCCAGCAGGTCACCGACATCCTCCTCACCCACATCCATCTCGACCACGCGGGCGCGGCCGGCCGACTTGCCCGCGAGACCGGCGCAACCGTCCACGTCCACCACGTCGGCGCGCCGCACATGGCCGACCCTACCCGTTTGTTGGCATCCGCCGGCCGCATCTACGGTGACCTGATGGAGCCTCTGTGGGGAGAGTTCCTGCCCGTTCCCCGTGAACAGCTGCATGCCCTGGAAGATAACGAAGTCGTGGAGGCGGCAGGCCTTCGCTTCACCGCCCTCGACACGCCCGGCCATGCCTACCATCACATGGCCTATCTGCTCGACGGTCTGTGTTTCACCGGCGATGTCGCTGCCACACGCCTGCCGGGTTCTGCCCACATTCGCCTACCCGTCCCCCCACCCGAGATCCACATCCCCCTTTGCCACCCC
>RFJM01000048.1 GCA_003694905.1 Caldilineae bacterium | reverse complement strand
CTTCTGGCCCGGACCAGGTTGGCGCGCAGGTGCGCCATGGGCGTGGCCGGTGCGTCTGCCGAAGGTCCGATGCGTACCCCCAGAGCCTGAACCAGTTGAGTTTCGCCGGCATTGGTCAACATGGCCGTGGTATGGTCGCAGCGCGGGCACCGGAAGACCACCGTCAGGCTTCCCTCCTCGTCCGGAGAGCCACTGCGGACAACTTGCATGGGTTCATCGCAGGGAACACAAAGGAATTTCATGGTTGCAATGCTCCTTCGACAGCTTCGGCAAGTGAGGCGAGGGCTCTGGCGGCGGGCGTATCCGGATGGGTGAGGGCAAAGGGCAGGCCGGCGTCTGCCTGGGCGGCCAGGCGCGGGTCAAAGGGGATCCGGGCCAGGAGCGGCAGTCCCATGGCTTCGGCCATCTCCTCGGTGTGGCCGTCGGGGAAGAGAGGGCTGAGCGAGCCGCAGTCGGGACACACATAGCCGGCCATGTTCTCGACGAGTCCCAACAGGGGGTCACCCCGCTGCTGAGCGGCGGTGATGGCCTTCCTGACAACGGCCTGAGAAACCAGGGTGGGCACGGTGACGACCAGGACTCCGGCCAGCCGCGGCAGCAGACCGGCCACGGCTGCGAAGCGGTCGCTACCCGGAGGCAGGTCCAGCAGAAGAAAGTCGAGGTCGCCCCAGGCGGTGTCGGTGAGGAACTCCCGCAGCACGGTGGCTTCTGTAGTCACACGCCACACCGTGGTGTCGGCAGCCAGGCCACCGGGATGCCGCCAGGTGACAGGGGTGGCCTCGTCGGGGAGGAAGAGATCCATGGACATGACCCGCACGCCGGCCGCGCCCACGGCCGGCACGACGCCGTCGGGCCCGAGGCGCAACTGCTGGACGCGTACCCCCAGCATGCGCGCCAGGGCGGGGCCGTTCAGGTCCGCGTCGACGACACCCACCGCCTTACCCTCATGCGCAAGCACGGTGGCCAACCCGGCGGTAACGGTGCTCTTACCCACACCGCCCTTGCCGCTCATCACGGCGACGACATGGCGGACGCGGCTCAGCCGTGTTTCCAGGCGTTCCCTCAGGGCCATAACCTGGCCCAGGATGTTGGAACCGCCGTCGCCGGCAATATCGCGATAGCTCTTCATGGTTACATGCCGAATTTCTGGCGGGCGTCGACAACGGTCTGTTCGTCCACCACCTGAAGGCCTCGTTCTCGGGCGTAGTTTTCGATTGCCTTGCGTGCCATGCCGCGGGCAAAGTCGGGCACGCGACCGAGCCGGGCCAGCGCTTCGGACGTCCAGGGCAGATGCTCTTCGATCACCTGCTTCGTTTCGGACCAGGTAGGCGTGAAAGTGCGGCCGACCAGCAGCACGTGGCAGGGCACCAGCCGCAACAGGTTTTCGGCGTTCGAGCCGATATCCAGGCCCTCATCTGCGTGCACGCCTGTGCGTCCCAGCACCAACAACGAAGGCTGAACGGCTTCGAGATGGTGGAGTATCGCCGTGTAGGCCTTGCCTGCCAGCAGGTGGGTTTCGATCTCCTGCCCTGTTTCCTCGGCGATGCTTTGCGCCGTTTCCAGGTGGTCGGCGTAGATCTTGGCGATGCCGCTGTCGATCAGTTCGTCGTGGAGTTTCTGTTGCTGTTCGGTGTTGAAGACCTGGCGCGCCTCCTCGGTCAGCGCTTCTTCCAGTTCGTGGAAGAGGGCCTTGTGTAGGAAAGGATCGTAGGCCCCCACGGCCTGCACGCGCGCGCCGGTGGCTTCGGCCAGAGCCAGCGCCACCCGCAACGCGGCAAAGCTGCGCTCGCTGCCATCGATGCCCACGACGAAGGTTCCCTCCAGGGGTCGATCGTTCTTCACCACCAGCACGTCCCGGCTGACGCGGCGAACGACCCGTTCACACACGCTTCCCAGCACCTGATCGCGGCGTTTTCCCCGACGCCAGACTTCTCCCATCCCCCGCACACCCATCACGACCAGGTCGTAGCGGCTCTCTTCGATGTCCTTCACCAACTCGGCGTAATTCTTGCCCTCGGGGGTCTTGCCCACGAAGCTCAGGTCACGTTCCTGGCAACGCCGATTGAGGAGTTCCAGATAGGAGTCCGAGATCAGCTTCAGCCCTTTCTCGATGAGCGTATCGTGCAGGTTGCGCTGATGCGCGAGAATGGTCGGTTCCTGGTATTCCTCGGGCAGACCCGGCTCCATATCGCGGAAGCGCTGGTCATGCAGGCGGGCCGCGTAGACATGATTGCCCACCACCGTGGAGTTGTAGGCGCCGGCGATCTGCAGGGCGATATCCATGGCCCATTCGCTGTACTTCGAGTTGTCCACAGGCACCAGGATCTCGCGGAAGGTGACTTCCTCGCGGGATGGGGGCTGATGAGTCGGCGAAATTTTGCTGGAAGAGGCTGTTTGTGTCACTGACATGGCGCGATGATGGGGGGTGGAGCGAGGATACGGCGTCTTGTCATGAACTTCCCGCACCCAAACCAGGTAGCCCGCGGCATAGTCGGGCTGTTGCAGGTGGAAGGGTGCGGCTTCGAAGATCTGACGGCTCAGGGCGATGTAACGGCAACGAAGATCGTCCAGGTCCAGGATCTCGGCGTGGCCGTTGATCTGGAAGGAAAGGTAGTCGGGGCCTTCACCGGTGTAGTGGAGGATGACGCGGGGGTCGCGTTCCAGGTTGCGGAAGGTGCCGCCTTTGAAGATCTCCAGGAAGGAGAGGCGATAGGGGTCGATGTCTTCGGGGTGGTCGATGAGCGCCTGGACGGCAGCCACGCGTTCGGACAAGGTCTCTTCCCAGGGGCGGCCTTCGCAGCGGGCCATGGTTTCTTCCAGGATCTCGATGTAGCGCGGGAGAACCTCGTCGCGAGGGGTAAGGCCGGCCCCCTTGGTCACGACCCGAACGGGGAACTCCCCTTCCGCTTCAAAAGTGATCATGACGGGGAGATGCGCGGGATGCCGGCGGGGATGCCGGCCCGAGCGAATGGTGTCGTACATGGCCCGTCGCGCCTGAATCTGCCACTGAAGGAAGGTTTCGGGCAGGGCACAGAGTCCTTCGATCTGGTTTTGCTGCAGCGTACGGTCAAGTTGGTCTACGGTGGACATGGCATCCTCTCGCAATCAGTGTTGGCACGGTCTGGCTCCCTTGGGGAAGGGAACAGCCACGGAACTCCTGGTCCGGCACTGCCGTTGCAAGGAGGTCGGCTCTGCCCGCCGGGTACCACGCCTTGAAAAGGGGAGCCGAGAAGAACGCATCAGAGGAGATGCGTCTGGTTTTCGCGGCGCGGCGCCCGCGAGCTGCAATCTGGGGAAGCCGGAAACAGCACCGGCAAGAGTCCGTGGCTGGTTCCTCGGACGCATTCCCGTCCCGATGATGAGCTGGCCAAAAGGTCGTGTGGTTGCAGTTGCCCGGTGGAGACTAGGGGGGACGGGATGTATACCGGCCGTGCGGGATGATTCAAGGGTTCTGGTGCACTTCGGGCTTACCGCCGGTGTGGAACGTGTTCTGGTAGGCGATGACCTGCCATATCTGTTCGACGGTGAGCTTTTCACCCCAGGCGGTCATGGGGGTGTCGGGCACGCCGTTGGCTACTTTGTTGAACCATTCGGTGTCCGAGAGCCCGGCCACCAACTCGGGGTCGCGGAAGTCTGCTGCACCCGTGAGGACGGGTTTGCCATCGCGGCCGTGGCAAGCCGAGCAGTTGACCTCGGGATTGGCGACGCCTTCGTACACTTCTTTGCCCTTGGCGATGATTTCGGGATCGGTCCACCATCCTTCGGGCATGTGTTCGGTACCGATTTCGGGAGCGGCTGCAGGTGCTTCTTCTGCCGCGCCCGCGGGGGGTGCTGCCTCTGCCACCTGTACCTGTAGTGGCTCACCCGTATCCGGATCCAGCGGCCTTGGGGTTTCCACGCTGCTGTCTTGCAGGGACATCAGGTATGCCACCAGGGCATCGACCGAATCGGGCGCCATCTGCACAGAATAGGTATCGGGCATGACTCCCTTGTCGTATTCGCGTTCGAAGCCCTCGGCGATGAAAACGGTGGGGTCGAGGATTTTCTCGCGTACGAGGTCCGCGCTAAGTACTCCGCCGACATTGTCAAGGGCCGGCCCGCGGCGTTTGACACCGCCTTTCCCTCCGATCTTGTGGCAGTTGTAGCACTCGAAGTCGTTGTAGACGGTTTCGCCTGCAGCGATGAGTTCGGGGCTGGGTGCCTGCGGGGCTGCCGCCGTCGCTTCCTCGGTGGTGGTGATGGGCTGAGCCGCCGCCACCTGCATACCGGCAGCCTCCATCTCGGCCTGCAGCGCTTCCTGCTGGGCCGCCAGCTCTTTCTTGACGAAGTTGCTCTGCAGGCGCTTGACCTTGGCGATCTCTTCGCGCGGGTCGTACTGCGGAACAAAGTTACCGATGAGGAAGAGCACCGAAGAGGCCAGCAGGAAGAAGATGACAATGCTGAGCAAGGGACGGCCGGGCATGGCCATGGGCCGGGCATCGAGCAAAAGGAGGAAGAGCCAGCCGATGAAGACAAACCCGACGAAGACCCAGGAGAAGATGACCGGGAAGCCGATGAAATTGGTGATCAGGAAGACGGCAGATGCCACCACCAGGGCGATGAAGAATGACTTAAGCATGGGACCCTCCTGTGGCCGGGATGGAGACGTCCTGTGCTTCTGGTTCGGCTACGTGTGTACGCAAACCAAGCCAGATGCTGAGACCGATGAGAGCGAAGAACACCAGGGTGATCAGGGTAATCATCAGGCTGGCGAAACCAAGGGTGGGGGTATAGGCTTCGTTGGTCAGGTCAGGCATGACCAGGTAGATGTGGTAGTACTTGCGGGCCAGCTCGCGTACTGCGCCCATCAGCCCCATGGTCCAGATGGCGGCGAAAGCCAGATAGATGAGCGCGAACTGGGAGGTGGGATTGATCTTCCCCCAGGTCATCTCGCCCCTGCGGATAGACACGAAGTAGAAGACGTAGGCGATGAAGACCACCAGAATGCTGGCAAAAGCGGCAGTATTCTTGGCCGGCATCAGAGCCAGGAAGCCCAGGTGCGCCGGCAGCTCTCGCAAGCGAATGAAAAGGTCGGGGTTTTCCACCGTGGCCGGAGGATTCATGGTCGCGAACCAGTGGCGCGGTGTGATCCAGATGGCGTTCGCCAGCAAGATCAGGCCGAAGCCGACCTTCATGAAGGGGGCAAAGCGTTCCGATTTTGTGATGCGTCTCATGCTTGTCCAGATGTAGTAGGCTCCGATCAGATAGGAGGTGCCGATCAGGATCCCCTGCATCTCGAAGTACATGGAGAGCCGGTCGGACATCATGTAAATGCCCAGGGAAGCGTCGTAGGCATAGATTTCTTTGCCGAAGATGTAGCCGGGTAGGGCCAGCATGGCAAAGGAAAAGAGACCGATGAAGTTGCCGATGAATCCCATCCAGTCGTAGAACGCCCGCTCTTCATCCCGCTTGGCCAACAGAAACATGATGGCAGCGACCATGCCGCAGATGAAGCCGCCGAAGGTGATGTTGGCGATGAAGCGGTGGATGTTCAGCGGCCACCAGGTAGGATTGTTGATGAGTTCCCATAGACTGGCGTTCTGGTAGTCCTGAATGGGGGTGAGCATGAAGCTGGCAATCGCGTTCTGGCCGAACATGATCAAGGTGCCCACGATATTGAGCAATACACCGGTGACGATGTGCCAGACTTTACGGGCTCCCTGCCAGCGGTCCCACGTATAGTTGTAGGTGTAGATCAGCACAGTTTCGATGATGAAGCCCACCGGATAGAGCATCATCCAGATGGGGAAATACAGCTCCACCACGAAACTGGTGACCTTGGGGTACATGCCGATAAGCAGGAAAATGAAAAAGCCCCCGAACAGTGCTGTCAGGCTGTAGGCCATAACCGTTACACGGGTCATTTCGCGAGCCAGCCGCTCGAAGCGCGTGTCCTGCTTCCACCAGCCGATGATCTCGCTGATGACAATGAAGATGGGCGCGCCCAGGATGAAGGCAGCCAGATCGAGGTGAAGCTGGGCAATGAACCAGATCCACTGGCGGTTTCCCCAGGGAAGGGTCACCGGGGGATCGCCGGGTGCGGCCCAGGCAGTACCGCCGCTGATCAAGAGCACCAGCACGGCCAGAGGCACAACGGCCAGGAGTCGTCTGATACGATGCATGATCTCCTCCGTGTATTGAAGTCGTCGCAGATGCATTCGGCCGCCGTCAAGGCAGCAGGTAGGACGAGCCTCTTACCCGTCCTACCTGCCGTACATCGGACTCAGCCGAAATTAAGGTACGAGGCGAATGTCACGTTGTCGGCGATGTCGGCGATGCGTCCCACCTTACGCAGGCCGGCACGGGTACCCTTGTACCAGGGAATGTTGGTCTTGGGGTCCACATAGGGGGTGGTGATACT
The DNA here is from genome assembly GCA_003694905.1 of Caldilineae bacterium. Taxonomy (GTDB): domain Bacteria; phylum Chloroflexota; class Anaerolineae; order J102; family J102; genus J102. Next base: position 11,696 of record RFJM01000048.1, on the reverse strand, counting down.
GTTCAGCCAGCCCCGTGTGTGTTCGAACATCATGAAAAGGTGACCCGGCTTCATGCTGTCGATGATCTGGACCATGCCGGTCACCGCGCCGTAGGGGTTGTAGAGCTCGACCAGGTCGCCGTTCTCCAGACCTTCTCGTTTGGCATCCTCGGGGTTCACCTCGATCAGGGGCAGTGGCAGGCGCTCCAGCCCATAGGCCTTGCGGGTGTCGTCGTACATGGTCTGCCACACCCGGTTGAAGCGGCCGTTGTTGACCCAGTAAGGATACTTGGGATCGTTGATGAGTCTACGCACGATGAAGGGGTAATCGGGCCAGCGGGCCGGGATGAAGCGTGCCTTGCCGTCTTCGGTCCCGAAGGTGCCGTCGGCGTTGGTCCGTACGGTGCCGATGGGCTTGCCGTTTTCGATCTTGACGACCGGGAGCTGGACGCCGTTGGTGCCCAGTTCTCGTAGCATGTCGTAGGTGACACCCTTGTAGTCACCGTTGCCGTTCTGGGAATCGATGAAGACGTCCTCGTCGGTCTCCCAGTCGAAGCCGGAGAAGCGCTTGGCCATTTCGCTGTTGCCCTCGGCCTCGTAGAGCTTCTTGAGGGTGTTGGCCATCATGGCCATGATCTTCCAGTCGGGCTGGGCTTCTCCGGGCGGGTCCATGAACTTCTCATAGAGGCGCAGCCGTCGTTCGCCGTTCATGGAGGTGAGGTTCATCTCGCCCCACTGGGCGGCCGGGAAGACCAGATGGGCGAAACGCATCGTCTCGGTGGGATAGATGTCCTGGACGATGACGAAGAGACCATCCTCGTTTTCCAGGGCATCCATGACTGCGGCCACGCGTTCCTCGATGGAGGCGCCGCGGGTGCGGTCGAGCGCGTCCTTGACGGGGCGGGAGCGGCGGTCCAGGGTCATGCGCAAACCCTGGGCGTCCAAGGTGGCTCCGGCCGGGTTGCACCCACCCACCCAGAAGACTTTGAAGCCATTGCGCTTCAGGAACTGGTCGATATAGACACCGGGACGCGTGCCGGGATAGGGCGGGCGGCTGTAGCCTTCCTGGTGGCCGCCCAGGCGCGAGCAACCGGTGCCGGCGCGGCCGATGTTGTGGGTGAGCAGGGCCAGATCGGCGTAGGAGGCGATGTTCTCGTAGTTCTTCATGCCCCAGATCATGCCCTTCTCGTAATACATCAGGGTGCGCCGCTTGAAACCACCCTCTTTGGGCTTGGCGATCCACTCGGCAGCCTTTTCGATGTCGGCCCTGCTGATACCGGTGATCTCTTCCGCTTCGCTCAGGACCTCGTCCAGGCTCTTGCTACCCACCTGCAACGTATCTCTCAGGTATGCTTCAAAGCTGGCCTTGTCGGTGTGAGCATCGATGAAGTCCTGGGCATGCCAGCCGTTTTCATAGATCACGCGGGCGATGGCGTTGTTCAGGGCGATGTCGGTGCCCATGTTGATCTGCAGGTGTAGTACGTTCTCGGCACCGGCGGCATCCTGGGCAATGGCGATGGTGCTTGTACGCCGCGGGTCGATGACGATCATTTTGCCCGGCTCCACCGGTTCCTGATCCCCAAATTCCTGCTTCTTCTTGTCGAGCGTATCGCCGGTCAGGTTCGGCAGCATGTGTTCGGTGAAGTTGATGGACTGGCATTCATAGGGATTGCCGCCGGCAATGACGATGGTATCGGCCAGCTCACCGTCGAGATAGGCGTTGGTGAGGGCACCAAACCCGGCATCGCCCGTAGCGAAATGCTCCGAGTTGTAGGCCGGCCGGTTGTGGATCGAGCAGCTGACCGTCTGGACACCCTCAAAGAAAAAGCGCCCGACGCCCCAGTTGTTTTCGAAACCGCCACCGCCTCCACCGTGATCGAAGAACTTCATGGCGACCTCGTTCTGGTCCCACTTTTCCATCACGGCTTTGATCACGCGGGCGCCCAATTCCAGGGCCTCGTCCCAGGTGGTGGGGGTCCAGTCGTTGCCACGATAGATGAGCGGGTACTTGAGGCGATCTTGTGCCGGACCATTGGGCGTATAGAGCAGGTCGCCATGGGTGCCGCCTCGAACCGAGTGATCACCCTTGTTCACTTCACATTCCGGGTCGGGCCGGATGACGATGTTGTACTGCACACCGTCCTTGTCGGTGACCACATTGTGCATGGCGGGCGAGAACCAGTTGCCGGAAAGTTCGCGTTGCTGTTGCGTGAGATCCACACCCAGGGCGTTGTCCTCGGGTGCCGGCCCGCCGTCCTTGCCCACGGGCCACTTGTATACCTTGTAGCCACATCCGACGATACAGTAGGAGCAGACGGTAATGAAAGTCTGAGCGTCTGCAGGCGGGATGGGCAGGCGATCTTCTCCGTGATGAATCTGAGCAGCCATGTTTGACCTCCCTTATGCTTGCTCGGACGGAAGAACGTTGAAGAGGCGACCGTAGATAAGGCCGTGCATGCCGACGGCGTAGATGTCCCCGTTGCCGTCGACTTCCAGTTCGACCTGGGGCAGGTTGTCGGATGCCTGCCCGATGACCATCATGCCCCCTTTGCTCAGATCGAACATCGAATAGTGGCAGCCGCACACGAGCGTGTTCTGTTCACTGTTGAACTGCTTCATCGTACAGCCCATGTGGGGGCAAAGGCGACTGAAGGCCACGATGTCGCCATCCGGGCCGGCACCGCCCATAACGGCCTTCCCGAACTTGAGAACGTAGATGGGCGAGTTGGCATCGGGATAGCTGGCTTTTAGGGGTTCACCCACGGTCAGGTCGCCGACATTGGCCAGCTTGGTGCGGGGGTAGGGCAGCGCAGTGGTAAACTTTGGAGCAGCGGGTGCCGCCGGTGCTTCGGCGGCCGGTGCCTCGGCAGGAGGCGCCTCGGTGGCCGGTGCCGCGGGGGCGGCCGCCCCTGGAGTCGGCGTTACCGGCACTTCCGTCACCACTTCTTTGGTGACGACAACCGGCTCCGGTGCGACCGTGACGGCCCGCATCCCGGCCGCGCCGATGATGGCACCACCTACAGCAGCACCACCCATGCGCAAGAAGTCGCGCCGGCTGACTCCTTGTTCGTTCTGCTTTTCGTCTGTAGCGTTCGTCATCGGTACTCTCCTTTTGAGTTGTGGAAGGTTGAGGTGACGGTCGGGTCCACCTATGGGGCAGGCGTGGAGTCCCGGTTCTCTTCCTCGCGATGGCGGTCAACGTCCAGACCCCGCGGAGCATTGGGGTCCAGCGTGAGAATCCTGTGCTTCAGTTCCGTGAGAGCATTCCAAAGAGCCCGTATCTCTTCGTCATGAAGCTTCTGATGCGATTTCAATTGTTTTTCCAAAAGCAGAGCCGCGTAGGCCAGTTCTTGAACGCTCTCAGGACGAGACATGAGGATGCCTTCCTTGTGGAGCTAACAGCGAACATTACCGGCTCTTATCATTATAGGAACCTGTGGAAGACAATAACAGGCCAAAGGTATAGGCTTTTGGGATCAAGTGTATAGAAATTGCCTCTCCCCTGTCTTCTGCCCCGCTCTCGTCCTTACGTTCTAGATGATTCCCTTGCGAATGGCGATGACCACCGCGTGGGTACGATTGGTCGCACCCAGCTTGTCCATGATGTCCTGCACCTTCTTCTTGACCGCTATCTCACTCAAATAGAACTGCGCGGCTATCTCCCTGTTGGTTGCGCCTTCGGCAATACGCTTGAGAATCGAGACCTCCTGCTCCGAAAGTCCCGCATCGCGGCGTAGCTTCTCCGTCGCCAGCGTGCGGAACTCGTTCAGCACCTTGTCGATCAGCAGGGGGCTGAGCAGCCGTTCGCCCTGATGCACGGCTCGAATCGCGGCCGGCAAGGTCTCCAGGGAAACATCTTTTAGCAGGTAGGCATGAGCCCCCACCTGCAGGGCACCGAATAGATACTTCTCATCCTCGTAGGTCGTCAGGATGATAATACGGAGGTCGGGATACTGCCGGCGCAATTCTCGGGCGATCTCGATGCCGTTGGCACCGGCCAGACGCACATCCAGCAACACGACATCGGGCTGAAGCTTTCTCACCTGTTCCAGAACGGCCGGCCCTGTAGCTGCCTCACCCCACACCTCCAGATCATCATACTGACCCAGTAGACTGCGAATGCCTTCACGCACGATAGGGTGATCATCTGCGATAAGAACCCGTATCCGATTCATCTCATCCTCCCGTTGCTCTGGAGAGGCAACCGCAGACGAACACGAGTACCGCGGCCGGGTGACGAGTCCACCCGCAGCTCCGCTCCGATGCTCTGGGCCCGCTCCCGCATTCCCGCCATGCCCAACGACTTGTGATCGCCGTCCTCCTTCGCCACCTCCTGCAGAAAGCCCGCCCCCCGGTCTTCGACCACCACCAGCAACTCCTGCTGGCCGAAATCAAGCGTCAGAGACGCATGACGGGTAGCCGCATGCTTGGCCACATTGTTCAAAGCCTCCTGGACAACGCGGTAAATGGCCCGTTCCTGATCCGGCCGCAGGCGCCGCTGCTCGCCCGCCACCCTCATCTCGCAGGAGATACCCGTGTGCGCTTCGATGTCCTGCAGATGCGCTTCCAGAGCTGCTACCAGACCTTTCTCAGTCAGAACAACGGGATGTAGGTCATAGATGATGCGCCTCAGCTCCTCTTTGATCTTCTTCAGGATCTCTTGTGCGGCCAGCAGCTTCTCCTGTGCCTCGGCCGGGTGATGCATCATCGCGACTCTGGCGGCCTGTGTTTTGTACAAAGCCCCCATCAAGAGCTGGGTAACGCCGTCGTGGATGTCCTGGGCAATACGATCTCGCTCCTCCTCTTGCACGCGAATAGTCTTGTTCAGCAGATGCCGCAACTGCCGCGCCTGGCGGTCCAACGTGGCGCGGGCTCGCTCGAGTTCTTCGGTGCGCTGCAGCACCCTTTGCTCCAGTTCCTCGTTGAGCGCTTTGACCTCGGCATAGAGTCGCGCGTTTTCGATAGCCATCACAGCGCTGTTGGCAAAGGCCATGGCGATCTGCGGTTCTTCCTCGTCGTCGTAGCAGTGATCGAGCTGCTCCAGCGCCAGCAGACCGATCACATCCTCCCCCCGCAACAGCGGAACCACCATGCACCAGTTGACCTCTTCGATACGGCGCAGACCCTCGCGAAAAGGCGGCTGGCGTCCCACTTCACAGAATGTAAGCACCCGTTTTTCTGCGATCACCTGCCTGAAATCGTCGCTGGCAGCCACGGGGAAGCGATATCCGACTAGCTGCTCTACATGCAGTTCCTCTCGCCCTCGTACGGCAGCCACGCACAGCTCATCTCCCTCTCGCAACAAGATCAATCCCACATCGATGATCAACACTTCGGCCAGCTGGTCCAGTAGTGTGTGCAGGACCACATCCAGGTCCAGGCTGGCACTGACGGTCTGCGACATCCGGCGCAGGGTCTCTGCCAACTGGCGCTGAGAGCGTTCACCCTGGTAGAGTCTCTCCTTCTCGATGGCCAGACCCACGTGCTGGCCCACTGCTTCCAGCAAACCTTGGTGCCGGCCATCGAAAGCATGGGCGCGGCGACTGCCCAGGTGCATCACCCCGACCACCTGGTTCTTGACCAATACGGGCACGGCCAGGCCCGAGAGGAAGCCTTCTGCCAGACATGGCGCAGCCACGTCGGCGATTTCGTTCAGATCACCGAGTGAATGAGAGCTGTTGGTCTGGGCCGCCAGACCGCACAGGCAGCGGCCGGGGGAGAGGTGCCCGTCCTGGGCCACGAATGCCTGCGACAATCCGCGGCCGGCACGCAGACACAAACCTCCGTTTTCCAGCACGCGAATGTCGGCCGCATCGGCCCCACACAGCGCCACCACCTCGTCCAGGACCGCGGGCAGGGTCTCGTCGAGATTCAGAGAGCGGTTGACCGTCGCCGCGATCCGGTTGAGAGCAACCAGCTCCCGTGTTCGCTCGGCGACCCTGTCTTCCAACTCGGCATAGGACTGTTCCACGCGCGAAGCCATCTGGTTGAAGGCTTCGGCCAGCTCCTCCAGCTCGTCTCCCGTCTTGATGTGAAAACGATGGCGCAGGTTCCCCGCCGCAAAGAGCGCCGTCCCCTCCCGTATCATGCGAAGCGGGCGAATGACTATTCGATGTAGAGAAACAGATGCCAGGAGACCGAGGAGCACCAGCCCCGCAACAATGGTGAGCAATAGAATATTTCGTGTCCGGCGCAGGGCGGCATCATACGCTTCCAGCGAGATCTCCGTGGAAACAACCCCGTTGATGGCGCCGATCTCGGCATTGTGGCAGCGCTGACACTCGGCCTCCACGCGCACGGGCATGACATAGCGCACCAGCCTATGGCCTCCCTCTCGTCGCACCTGCTGCTGGGGAACCCCGGTAAGAGCCTGCCGTTCCAGATCGTCTTGGGCCAGCTCATCCGGCCGGGCGCCATACTGGCGGACGACCGGTTCTCCTTTGATGACCGCGATGTGGGTAAAAGTGCCCAGCCGCTGCAGCCGTGCTATCACCTGGCGGTTACCTCCATGCCCCCCGCCTTCGCGCATGGACGCATAGAGCGCCTCGAAAGCCATGCGGCTCAGCGCTTGCGCCTGTTTCAATCCCTCTTCCTCGATCTCCCGACTCTCGGTAACATATACGATACCGAGCATGACCAGCAAGACGGCCACAAACACGCCGCCGACCAGTACCAGGATCTTGGTGCGCAAGGTTCGCGTGGTCATCACCTCAGCCTGAAGCCTGCACAAAAGAGAAGGAATACAAGCAGGACGCCGGTCGAGAACCGAGTTAGCGTGGCGGACGACCGGAAGGCTATTTTGCCACAGGTCCTGAGATTTGGCGAGTGAGTGGCCTGGGTGCATGCTCCGCGACCGACGTTGTCCCCCAAACCGCGGACCCGACACCACGTTGGGCACGCCACCGCGTCCGAGACGGGAGGCCCGGCGACATGAAATGGCCACCGCGCGGGGTGCGACCGGGGGCTCAGGCATGCCGTGGGTGTGCGGACGTATCGGTGTATGGGCGAATCCGCGATTCGCCCGCAGACAGGCTGCCCGACCCAATCAGCTAACCCCACACTGCAGCTTACCTGGCGATGCTGCTGCCGGCTGGCGGCGGAGGCAGGCTGGAAAGCCTGTCCTCCCTGCAGTCTTGCCTGCAAACCTGAAACCGCGGCCGCGAGCGTGTCCCGTCGGCCGGGGTAGCAGATGCGGGGGCGCTCCCCCACACCCCCTCTCAAAGGGCGCCCCTTACCAGCTCCTCCTGCGAGGGGAAGGCCGGCGTGCCCGCGCACCCGTGATTGGCTGTCGGCCACAGAATTTGCGACAGACCCGGCGAGAACGGGGACCTGTCATCGAGGGGCGGCTTTCCGCCTTCCATCACCCTACCGCACCACCTCATCCTGGGATGCGGAGGTGCACTTCGGCACTCGGCCGGTGGAGCACAGCGGCGATTCATGTCAAGAACATGCGCACGGCTGCCACTACCACCACGACCAGCAAGAGACGATAGACCCACACCTGGGCCCAGTCGCGGGTGGCCATGCGCGCGGCTGCCCACCCGCCAAAGATATTCCCCACCGCCAGAACCAACCCCAACACCCAGTTGACCTGACCGTTCCGCAAGAAAACCACCAGCGCAAAAATGTTAAGGGCCAACACCAGCAACGCCTTGATGGCATTGGCCCGCACCAGGCTGTGGCCCACCACCATAACCAAACCTACCAGCATGAAGATGCCCACCCCCGCCTGGATGAAGCCGCCGTACATGCCCACAAAGAAGAACAGGATCCACTCCTTGATCCCAGGACGGCGGGCTCCTTCGGGGCGGCCCACCAGCCAGCGTTTGGGCCGCAGGAGAATCAGGAAGAAAGAGAGGATCAACATGGCCCCGATGGCCCGGCGCATCGCCGTTTCGTCCAGGTCGACGGCAATGGCCGCGCCCGCCACGCCGCCTACGATGGCCGGCACCAGCAGGAACAGGGCATCCCGCCAGGGCATCACTCCCTCGCGATGATAAGTGGCGCTGCTGACCGTGGTTTGAAACAACACGCCGATACGATTGGTGCCGTTGGCTACATTGGCCGGCAGCCCCATGAAAACCAGCAGCGGCAAAGTGATGGCCGACCCGCTTCCCGCCAGGGTATTGATGAAGCCGGCCGCAAATCCTGCAGCAATGACTGCCGCGATGAGCAAAGGATCCATAGCTCTTCCATGCAGGGTTCAGGAATCCGGCCACTTGTCACCGGCCGGATGGCGGAAGGTACGCAAAGCCATGAGCAACGCCTCAGGCTCGCTATGGCAAACCACAACGTGGCGTTGGTTCTCTTTCACAAAGCCCTCGCGCACGGCCTGGTCGATCAACGCCAGCAGGGGATCGAAATAGCCGCTTACGTTGAGCAAACCAATGGGTTTGGGCAGATACCCGAGCTGGCTCCAGGTGATGGTCTCGAACAATTCGTCGAAGGTGCCAAAGCCGCCGGGCAGGGCAATGAAGGCATCGGCGAGCTCGTACATCGTCGCCTTGCGGGTGTGCATGTCGGGCGTGACCCGGAGTTCGCTCAGGCCCTCATGAACCACGCGCGGCACCACCATGGCCTGGGGGATGACGCCGACCACACGGGCTCCGGCAGCCAGTGCCGCATCAGCCAGCGCGCCCATGATCCCGGTCATGCCTCCCCCGTATACAAGCTCCAAACCGTCCCTGGCCAGCAGTTCTCCCAACCGGCGGGCTGCAGCCACGTAGGCGCCGTTGGCGCCTGGGTTCGAGCCACAAAAGACACAGATTCGCCGCAACATGCTAACCGCTCAGGGAACGAGTCCGTTCAGAAGTTCGCGCCAGGCAGCAATGGCCGGCGAGCCTTCCAGCCGCTGCACGCGCTCACCCTGGACGAAGATATCGAACGTCGGGCGGCGGCGAACCCCCCGTGCCTTCACCTCGCGGTCCACATCCTGCACCCATTGCTGCTTGTTCTGGCCCTGCATGCACTGCCGAAAGGCAGCCGTATCCAGACCAATGGCGGCGGCCAAATCCGCCAGGACCTCCTGGTCGCCGCCCCAAAGCCGACTTTGGTTCTCAAATAAGGTGTCGTGCATGGCCCAGAAAGCGCCCTGTTCGCCCGCGCATTCCGCTGCCGCCGATGCCTGGATGGAGGCGTTGCCGTGATCCAGAATATGCCAGAACTGCAACTTGACTATGCCCGTCGCTACATACTCGTCGAGGATGGTCGGTTCTGTGCGCAACACGTGCCCACGGCACGTTCCTCACAAGAAGTCGGAGTAGTCGAGGATGAGGATCGCAGCCTCCGGATTGCCGCGTTCGTAGTAGCCCTCGGCCGTGCGCGTCTCATAGTTGCGCCAGCTCGCGGGTACCTGCGCAGATGTCTCGCCGGGGGGCGCAGTCGTGGGCTCGGATGCCTGGAGCACTGGGGGAGCGACGGTGGTGGGGGTTGCCGCGACCTGTTCGGGCGTCGTCTCTGCGCCGGCATTGGGCGTGGAGACAGCAGGTGCTTCCTTCCCACCACAGGCGCTCAACAGCAGAACGGGGATGAGAAGCAGACCGAAAAGTAGCAGGTAGTGTTTTCTTAAAGCCATGGTACTTGTTACTCAAGGGAACAGCGGCTCAGGGGTTGGCCGGATTGCGGGATGAAGCGTCGAGGATGGTGCGATAGACGTCTTCGTGCTGAGCCGCAATGATACGCCAGTCGTAGCGTTCGACGACCAGGCGCCGGGCATTGGCGGCTACCTGAGCGCGGGTGGCCCGGTCGTCCAGCAGGCTTATGATGATGCTTTGAAATGCGGCCGCCGTATCTGCAGAGAATAAATGAACACCCGGCTTCACGTCAAGCCCTTCGTAGCCGATGGTCGTGCTGACGACGGGCACTCCCAGGGCAAAAGCTTCCAGGATCTTCAGCCGCGTACCCGATCCCGCGCGCAGAGGTGCCAGAACCAGATCACTGCTGCGATAGACCGGAATGAGGTCGGGCAAGCGGCCGGTGATCTCTACCCCGGGCTGTTGCAGCGCCCTTACTTTCGGATGGTCCAGATTGACCAGGGTCAGTTGCAGCAAAGGATGCTGCCGGTGCAGGCGCGGCCAGATCTCCGAAAGGAGCCAGCAAGCGGCATCGAGGTTAGGTTCATGGGTGGGGGCACCCACGAATAGCAATCTTTGTACCCGCTCCCGCACAGTACCCGGCTGCAGGGTTTCCGTGTCCACACCGTTGGGCAGGACCGCGATCCGGGCCCGCGGGGCGCGGCGCCGGATCACTCCCGCATCGACGTCCGACATGGCGGCCACCGTGTCCATAGCAGGATAGATCATGCTCTCGTACCGCTGCCAGGCTCGCGACTGGCGCAGCAGCCACTGCCGCCGCCAGCGCCGCGATTCCACACGGGCGCGGCGTTCTAACGCTACGCTGAAGATGTCGTGGGTGATGAGTACGGACGGCAGGCCGCGTTGCCTCAGGGCATAGGTCGCCAGATAGGGCCATTCCACCTGGATCAGGTCATACGGCTTCTGGACCAATGCCTGGGCCACTGCACGGTGCATGACGGGTTGATCCCAGTGAGCGACATCCAGGGGCAGGCCCCGCCGCCAGGCCTGCCATTGGCGCCACAGAGCGTCCCCTATAGGACGCTGCTGCCGCAGCCGTACAAAAGGCACCGGCCGCACATCCAGCGGCAATTCCCCGGCCAGTTGTCTCAACCCCTCCCGTGCTTCTTCATTCCGCCAGAAGCCGAGCACGGTGAGCTCGTGGCGCTGCGACAGGTGACGAAGGATCTGATACATCCGTTGTCGGCCCCCGCTGAAGACAGGCAGCGGCGAAGTGGGCAGGACGATGAGGAGACGAAACGACATGGTTATAGATAGCCCAGCGAACGCAGGCGCTCCTCTACCAGGGTTTCTTCCTGGCGGTCGTAGGTGCCGGCAGCAGCCCGGTCGTCCGGTCCTTGCAGCCTTCCTGCGCGGCGCACATCGGGCGGGGTTTCCCACAACGGCAGGACTCGTCCCTCCATGTCTTCGGGCACAGGCAGCCCCAGGGCATGCAGCAGTGTGGGCGCGATATCTATCAGGCGAGCATCGGCAAGTCTGGCCGGGGGGATGCCGGGACCTGCGGCCAGGAGGATGCCGTCGAGGTCATGGTTGCCGGTCAGCTCCTGACTGTTGGCGAAGGGACTGCCGGTAGCACTGACCGCGAAACGGGAGGGTATGGCAATATTGCAGGCAGGATTGCCACTGTTGCGCTGGGGTTCGAGAATGAGGTCGGGCGCACGCTCCACGTAGGGGCCGCTGTACAGCTCCTCGCGCGGGAAAACGGCTGCGAGGGCACTGGCGCCGGTGAGGGGATCGGTCAGTTCCAGCAACTCGGCGGTGAGATCGTCTGCCAGCGCGCGGGCGTCGGCCCGGCTGAGCACGCCTGCGGGCTCGCGGCCGCGGATGTTGAAGCGAATGCCGCCGGCAGGGCTGTAGACGGCTCGGGTCTGAGGCCACTCGACCGCGGTAAACTGGGCGAAGGGTGGCGAGGAGGTCCCGAGTGAAGCCAGAGCGGGCAGATGACGTTTCAGGCTGCGCAGGAAGGGAAGACGGCGCAGCCGCTGCCCGAGGTTGAGGCCGGGACGACCACGGCGGACCAGCAGCCGGCGCTGTTCGAGCCAGGTGTTGGGGTAGAAACGGCGGGCGCACGGCGCGAAGCCGTGGTCGCTGAGCAGGACGACGGTGGCATCGGCACCCACCGCG
>RFJM01000379.1 GCA_003694905.1 Caldilineae bacterium | reverse complement strand
TGCTCTCTTGCCGTCTCGGTCGTCAAGGAAGGCATAAGGCAGCAGGTACATCTCATCTTGGGGCCGAGCGGGAAGGTGTGGAGTTTGTCGAAATGGCCGAGGTGTGACGATTCGTGGAAACTGCCAGGGGCCGGGAGGGATGTGCCGCCACACACAGCGAGACAGCAGGCCACCCCTTCAGCGTCGCAGGCTAACGAGATTGGCATGAGCCGCCCCCGCCAAGGCGCCAGATTATTTCGCCAAGAATCTAGGACGCACCCCCACCGCGCGTGCGCGTTTCAACTTGGCGGCGGCAGGGGGGACCCTTACCAGCCCAGCGCACAGGCTGCCCCCGTTTTGCAACACACCCCAACCGTCCGGACCCGCGGGCGGATTATGGTATCGCTGCCGATATGGATATAATGTCTGGCACCGCGGACAGATTGTCGGCCCGCGGGTATCGTACTGCCACAATCTCACACACCTTGCGAGAGCAACTGTGTCACGATTCCGCAACCGTATTCTGTCCGACCGATGGTTTGATGCGCTGCTACCAGTCGCCGCGGTGGTTGCGGCCTTGATTGTAGGGGCCGTGATTCTATGGGCCCAGGGGGCAAACCCCCTGGAGGCGTACAAGGCCATGTTTGGCGGGGCATTTGGCAACAAAAACGGTCTGGCCGATACCCTGGTCAAGTCGGTCCCCCTCATGCTGGTCGGGCTGGGCATCGCCATTGCCTTTCGGGGCGGTGTCATCAATATCGGCGCGGAGGGGCAGTTGATCGTGGCGGCGTTGCTGACAACCTACTTCGGGGTCAACTACGGTGAACGGATGCCGCCCGCGCTGGCCATCGCGCTCGGTCTGCTCGCGGGTATGGCGATGGGTGCAATCTGGGGCGCTATACCCGGTTTTCTCAAGGCGCATCTGGGCGTCAACGAGATCCTGAGCACCATCATGATGAATCAGATCGCCATCCAGATAGGCTTCTTTCTCTTGCGAGGCCCGATGATCGATCCGGCCGAGGTGGAAGCGGGCACGAACATTCCCCACTCGGCACGGCTGCCCAAACCGCTGGACATGCCCCGCTTTACGGATCTTGCCAGGATGCTGGGCTTCGGCAAACGGGCCAAAGAGATCGGGCTGGAGGGCTACGTAGGCGATCTCTACGGGGTGCTGGTGGAACCGACGCGGCTTCACAGCGGATTCATTCTGGCAGTCATCGCCGCCATTCTGGTCTACATCTTTCTCTGGCGCACGACCATCGGCTATCGCATCCGGGCGGTGGGTCTGAATCCCCACGCGGCCCGGTACGCGGGCATCAATGTTCGTCGTACGATGGTGCTCTCCATGACACTGAGCGGTGCTTTCGCAGGTCTCGCCGGTGCCGTAGAGATCTTGGGCCTGCATCATCGCATGTTCGAACCTACGGCGGTTTCGGCCGGATACGGGTTTTCGGGAATCGTGGCAGCTCTGTTCGGCAAGCTGCACCCGCTGGGCATTATCCCCTCTTCCATTCTGTTCGGCGGCTTGCTTGTGGGCGGCGACAAGATGCAACGCGCCATGCAGATTCCGCAGGTCCTCACCGTAGCCATTCTCGGGCTGGTTGTCCTCTTCGTTGTCAGCACCGACTATTTCATCCGACGGCGACAGTCGCGACGTGTCTCGGTTCCCGAGACGCCCGTGGTCGGGCAGGAACCCGCGCTCTCTGTATCCCCACCGGAGGTGACCCGTGAGCCATGAACTGACACTGATGGCGATCGTGCTGGGTATCATTCACTCCGGCATTCGCCTGGCTACGCCCTATCTCTATGCCGCGGTGGGCGAGACCTTTGCCCAGCGCTCCGGGGTGCTCAATCTGGGCGTGGAAGGCATCATGTTGATGGGCGCCTTTGCTGGCTTCTTTGCCGTCTTCCGCACGGGCAATCTCTGGCTGGGGCTGGTTGCCGCGGCCGGGGTGGGCATGTTGATGGGGTTGATCATGTCGGTGGTGAGCATCACCTTCCAGGCGGAACAGGGCATCAGCGGTATTGGGCTCTACATGTTCGGCCTGGGCATGTCGAATCTCTTGTTCAAGTCGGTTCTGGGGACGGTTGAAGGGGTACAGGGATTTCCGGAGTTGCGGTTTTGCGTGGGAGGATTTTGTCTGGCAGACATCCCCGTGCTGGGTGACATTTTCTTCAGTCACAGCCTGCTGACTTACGGCGCCTTCCTGCTGGTGCCCCTCGCGGCCTATGTGCTGAACAAGACCACCTGGGGACTCAAGATCCGGTCGGTGGGACAGAATCCCGAGGCGGCGGACTCGCTGGGCGTTAGTGTCACACGCGTGCGTTACGCCGCGGTGACGTTGGGCGCGATGCTGGCCGGCATTGCGGGAGCATCTCTCTCCATCTCCCTGTTGAACATCTATCAGGAGAATATGACCAACGGCATGGGATTCATCGCCGTTGCTCTGGTGTATTTCGGCAGCTGGCGGCCCTACGGAGTGTTGGCCGGCGCATTGCTGTTTTCGACCGTCAACGCGCTGCAGTTGTGGGTTCAGGTGCTGGATCTGAACATCCCCTCGGATGTTGCCGTCATGATGCCGTATCTGCTGACCATCCTGGCGCTGGCCCTGCCGTTCCGCAGACAACTGCAGCCCGCAGCTCTGACGAAACCCTTCTCACGCGGCGAAGCCTGAGTGTTTGGCCGCGGCCGAGATGTTTCGGTTCTGTTCTCACTTCCGCTCCCCTCTCTCGTTCCCGCTTTCATAATGAGGAGAATTATGATGAAGAAGTCCAGTTGGTTGCTATTGCTCTCTCTGGGATTGCTGCTGCTATTGGCAGCATGCGGCGGGCAGGCCACACCTGCGCCTGCACCCGAGCAGCCTGCACCGGCCGCCACGGAAGCGCCGGCAGCACCTGCGCCGGCCGAAAAGGTACGAGTCGCCATCGTCATGCCCAGCACCATCACCGATATGGCCTGGAGTCAGGCTATCTACGATGCCCTGGTGAGGGTGCAACAGGACATGGGCGGCGAAGAAGCCATGGAGATCGCCTACACCGAGAATATGTTCAACGTCACCGACGCGGCC
>RFJM01000378.1 GCA_003694905.1 Caldilineae bacterium | reverse complement strand
TGCTGGTGCCGGTCGTCAAGAACGCGGATACGCTGAACCTGCTGGGGCTGGCTCGCGCCGTCAATGACCTGGCCCGTCGCGCCCGCGACGGCAAACTGCAGCCCGATGAACTCCAAGGCGGTACCTTCACCCTTACCAACCACGGAACCTCTGGCAGCCTCCTTGCCACACCCATCATCAATCAACCCCAGACCGGCATCCTGGGCGTGGGGCAGATCCACAAGGAGCCCGTGGTCATCACACGCGGCCACCCGCTGCTGCCGGATGTCAACGACACCATCGCCATTCGCCCCATTGCCTATCTGAGCTTCACCTTTGACCATCGCGTGCTGGATGGCGCCAGCGCGGATGCCTTCGTGACTACGGTCAAGAAACGCCTGGAAAGCTGGTCCTCGGTCTGAGCCGGCCTAGGTCGCGGCCGGCTCCAGTCCCAGAAGATCATATTGACGGGCGCGCTCTTCACGGAACTGGCGGGAATAGAGCCGGTAGTAGTGACCTCGCTTGCGGATCAGTTCCGCGTGCGTGCCCATTTCCTCGATGCGGCCGTCCTGGATGACCACAATGCGATCCGCGCGTTTGATGGTCGAAAGGCGATGAGCGATCACGAAACTCGTGCGACCCGATAACATCCGCTCCATCCCGCGCTGGATCAGCGCTTCCGTCAGCGTGTCCACCGAGCTCGTCGCTTCATCCATGATGAAGATGTCGGGATCGGCCAGCACCGCGCGGGCCAGGCTCACCAGTTGCTTCTGCCCTACCGACAGCATCACACCTCCCTCGCCCACTTCCTCGTCATAGCCCTTCTCCAGCGCGGTGATGAATTCATGCGCGCCTGCCAGCTTGGCGGCCTCCTCCACCTCCTCGTCGCTGGCATCCAGCCGGCCATAGCGGATATTCTCGCGGATGGTGCCGGAAAAGAGATGGGGTGTCTGCAACACAATACCCAGCCGCGAATGGATGCTGTGTAGCGACAGTTCGCGATAGTCGCGGCCACCGATGCGGATCATCCCCTTGCGCGGTTCATAGAAGCGGCACAACAGGTTGACAATGGTGGACTTGCCGCCGCCCGTCGGCCCCACCAGTGCGATGGTCTCACCCTCCCTTACAACCAGATTGAAATCCTGGAGTACAGGCTTATCTTCCTCATAATAGAAATCCACATCGATGAACTCGATATCGCCACGCAGGCTACCCGGATCCACAGCATCGGACCGGTCCTGAATTTCCGGCACCGCGTCGATCAGGGAAAAGACCCGCTCGGCGGAGGCGATCGCGTGCTGCGTCTCCGCATAGACGCGGGCCAGATCCTGGATCGGCCACATCATGAAGGTGATGTAGGAGATGAAGGCCTGGATGCCGCCGATGGTCATGGCGCCGTACTCCGCTTCCACACCACCGACGACAACCACCGCACCCACGGCCAGAGCCGAGATGATCTGCACCGCGGGCAGGAACAGGGCCGAAAGCCACGCCGCCCGGTAACCGGCCGCATAGCGATCCTCCGACAACTCCTCGAACTCTGCCAGATTCGCCTGCTCGCGGCCGAGCGCTTTCACCACCCGTACCCCCGTGATGTTTTCGTTAAAAGCGCCGGTGATCCTGGAATTCAGCTTCCGCACCAGCCGGAACTCCACCAGAATATGCTTCTTGAACTGGGCTGCTACCACCACCAGCACCGGGATCGCCACCAACACGATCAGCATCAGACGCCAGTTGATGATCGCCATGAAATACAGTGCCGTCAGGATATTCGCCAACGCCCAGATCACGTCCAGCACGCCCCAGCTTACCAGCCAGCCCATACGCTCTACATCCGATGTCAGCCGCGACATGATCCAGCCGACGGGCGTACGGTCGTAATACGAGAAGGAAAGCGTCTGCAGGTGGTTGAATTGCTTCTTGCGGAGGTCGTATTGGACGCGCTCTCCCAGAATCCCGGCCGCGTAGATAAAGCCGAACACCAGCAGCGCCTGTAGGATGATCAGCCCGCCGTACTGCACCGCGATGTTCAACAAACGCTCACCGTTGCGAGGCACGATGCCTTCGTCGATCATACGCTTGCTGAGAAAGGTGAAGTACGAGTCCAGCGCCGATACCAGCGCAATGGTGATCAGAAAGACCGCGGTCAACTTCCAGTGCGGTTTGGCCTGCGCCAGAATCCGGATCAGTGTGCGGCCGTTGAACTGAGTTGTGAACTCTTCTTCTTCAAAATGAATGGTTTCGCTCATGGTCTTATGCGGCTGAGATGCGCCGGAGGGCTTCAGACTGTGACCGTGGCCTCCAGTTCCTGCTGCAATTCATCCTCGATGCGGGCCTGCAGATGGTAGATGTCGCGATAGATGCCCTCCTGCGCCATCAGATCCTCGTGCCGGCCCATTTGCACGATCTCACCCTTGTCCAGCACCAGGATCAGATCTGCATTCATCACACTCTGAATGCGATGCGCGATGACAAAGGTCGTGCGTCCCTCCATCAGGCGCTGCAATGCGCGGCGGATCAAGCCTTCGGTTTCGGTGTCCACCGACGATGTGGCATCATCGAGAATGAGGATTCGGGGATTGCGCAACAACGTACGGGCGATCGCCACCCGCTGCTTCTGTCCTCCCGACAGCGTTACGCCGCGTTCTCCTACCAGCGTGTCGTAGCCCTCGGGGAAACTCATGATGACCTCGTGGATAGCCGCGGCCCGCGCGGCAGCGTAGATCTCCTCATCGCTGACCTCGCGGTCAACGCCGTAGCTGATGTTCTCGCGGATGGTGCGCGAGAACAGGAAAGGCTCTTGCTCGACGATACCTATCTGGCTGCGCAAGTAGTCACGCGGATACTCCTTCAGCTCCACGCCATCCAAGGTGATACTGCCGCTATCATACTCGTAGAAGCGGGGGAGCAGGTTCACCAGTGAAGTCTTGCCCGAGCCGGTGGACCCCAACAAGGCCACGCTCTGACCCGGCTCCACACGGAAGCTGATGTGCTTGAGCACTTGCTCGCCTTCGCCATAGGAAAAACCTACGTCGTTGAACACGATCTCCCCCCGAACGTTGCCTCGGGGACGGTAGCTTCCTTCGCTCAAAGGCTCTTCCTCCTCTCGCACGATCGCCATCACACGGTCGTACGAGACCAGTCCCGTAGACATCTGCACGATGATGCGACCCAGATTGCGCATGGGCCAGATGATCCAGATCACCATGCCGGCGTAGGCCAGGTATGTGCCGGCCGTGATGGTGCCGTTGATGGCCATGATGCCGCCGATCACAAACCCCGCCAACATCTGCAATCCTGCCAGGATGTCGGAACTGGGCCAGTAGAGTGAATGCATGAGAATGAGCCGGCGCCCTTTCTGGAACTTGTCCCAGTTCTCCTTCTCGAATTTGTCGATCTCGTAAGCCTGTCGTGCAAATGCCTTGACCACCCGCACTCCTGTGAGATTCTCCTGCAACCTCGTCGAGACGCGGGCATCCTGCTCCTGGTATTCTTCGTAGCGCCTGGAAACCCGGCCGAAGAAAAAGTACGAGACTACCACCAGCACAGGTACCACGATTACCGAAAGAATCGCGAGGTTGCGATTCAGGTTCCAGATGGCTACGAAGTTGACGGCAAAGAGAATGATGATTCGCCCCAGACCGATGGCCTGATCCGCGTAGAAGCGGCGTACAGCCTCCACATCCGATGTGGAGCGTTGCAAGAGCTCGCCCGTCCTGGTCTGATCGTGATAGGCGAAGGACAGGCGCTGGATATGATCGAAGAGATAGTTGCGCAGGCGCAGGGCCGTTCCCTCGGCCGTTCTGGCGGCCCAGCGGCCGCTGAGAAAGGAAAACAGCCCTTCGCCCAGGGCCAGCCCCACGAAACCGAGGGCGACCAGCAGCAAGAACGGGACACCGAACCCCCGACCCAGTACGTCATCCACGAAGTAGCGCAGGAGCAGGTAGGTGGCCGTCTTGGCCAGGGCGGCAATGCCCAGACTGAGTACTGCGCCCACATATATCAGACGGAACCCGCGCATGAGCCGCCACAGGCCCAGTAACCGATTGCTCGACACGGCCTGCTTGGGAGAGAATTGGGCTGGAGCGTTGGAGATGGTCATGACTTCAATGTAGGGAGTTCCTCGAACCGCGGCACGCAGAGCAGCGTGGACACGAGCTGACGACTTCGTGCCCGCTTGCTAGCCGAATGCTTTCCGCCAGGTACGCTGAAACATCGCTGAACACCCAACAAGGTTGGTTCTGATCCAAGGTGGGAGTTGGCTCCAGTATAGCCCAGCCGAAACGTTTCGACAAAGGTGCGACCGGCCGGGTATAGATACGCCTCTCCCGGAATTTCCTTTGGGGCGCCTTGGGTCGACACAACAGGGGAGAGCGCCCCCGGAGAAGGCGCGGCCGCGTCTTCAGGGTCGCAGGCCCGAGCGATTACGCCTCCTCGCCTAGGCGCCGGATGACTGCGCCGAGATCCTGGGACATGCCCCCAACCCGCGGGCAACTTGACAGGTGTTCCCGCAGGCTTTACCATTCTTGATGCCCGGCATCTGAGTGGACTGTGTCGCCGGATGATCTGGCTGATGCGACGCGGTTCCTGTGAAAGCAGGTCTGGCGCTTTCGTCTCTTACTCGACAGAGTTGTCATGGCTCGTTCCAAGCCCCACGTCCGGCCTACCGTCGGTGTCCTGGCCGGCTGGCAGTATTTCTGGACCGCTACTTCCCTGAGTTATCTCGATCCGATCTTTCGCGGTGCCAGACTGGCTGCCCAGGAGATGCAATACAATCTCCTGTTGGGGTGTGGCATTGGGCCCTGGCCGTCGGACATGGGGGGGAATCCTTTGCGTCCGGCCTGGCCGGTGGTGTCGCCCACGTCCGATTTTGTGCCTGTCGGTCCCTGGAACACCGACGGGCTGATCGTGATCAATCCGCTGCACTCGGCGGAACGTTCTGCTTATGTTCGTTCGCTGATCGCGCAGGGGCACCCGGTGGTGTTTGTAGGCTCGGGCGAGCCGGGACCGACCATTGTGGCCGATAACGACAAGGGTATTACCGATGCGCTGGCACATCTGGTCGAACACGGCCACAGGAGTATTGCTTTCATCGCCGGTAGCCGTGAAGACATGGAGGGGGACACGGGCGATCGCATCCAGGCCTACCACCGCGGGGTGCGGGCCTTCGGGCTGAATGCTGATGAGGCATTGGTCGCATTTGGGCGCCACACGTTCGAAGGAGGCTACGCGGCTATGCGCCGTTTGCTGGAGCGAGGGTGTGAGTTCACGGCGGTGCTGGCGAGTAACGATGAGTCGGCTTTTGGCGCGATTCGCGCGCTGCGGGAGGCCGGCCTGCGGGTGCCCGATGACGTGGCCGTGATCGGATTCGACGATCGGGCCGAAAGTGCAGTGCAGCAGCCCGCCCTGACCAGCGTGCAGATCCCGCTGTTTCGGATGGGACATCAGGCGGTGGAGTTGCTGGCCGAGCAAATGCGCACGGGAGACCAGAGCCCCACACGGGTGAGCATCCCGACCCGGCTGGTGATTCGAGAGTCGTGTGGTTGCGGGCACAGCGCTGTGGTAGCGGATGCGCTGGAGATCATTTCCCCCCACACCACGGCTCCGCCTCCGCAGGCGTTGCAGGTGCAGCTGGTCGAGCGCATGACGATGGCATTGCTAAAGAGTGCGCAGGGACTGAGCCGCGAGCGGGTGACCCTGCTGTGTGAGCGGCTTGTGGCAGCTTTTCTGCAGAGTGTGAGGGAGGCTGCGCCCGAGCGTTTTCGCCAGACATTGGATGCGATCCTGGCCGAGGTTTCCGCGGGCCGGGATGACACCCACGTGTGGCAACTGGCCATCAGCATTCTGAGAGAAGAATTGCCGCGGCTGCTGGCATCGGCCATGCTCACACAGGGGCTGCGACTGGGGTACGATATTCTGGACGAAGCTCGCGTAACCATCAGTGCCGCCATGCGCCTGCAGCACCGCCAGTTCATGGTAGATCAGCGCGAGATAGGCGACCGCGTGGGGATGTTGACGGCGCGTTTGCTGACGGCTCTGGATGAACAGCAAGTGTATGAGATCTTGGGGCGCTATCTGCCGGAAATGGGTATTCGTACGGCATGGGTGGCGTTTTTGGAGCCTGACGGAGAAGACGAGGTGGCCTGGAGCCGCATCCGCGCGGTGACGCTGCCCGGTCAGCCCGTGCTGCGCATTCCCAGTCGCGAGTTCCCGCCAAGCGAATGGACGTCTCAGGAGCATCCCTATTGTCTGGCTCTGCTGCCGCTGGTGGGGCATCAGGGTGGGGCCGGGTTTGTGGCATTCGATGCCATTCATTTGGATCTGCACGGTGCCATCGTGCAGCAGATTAGCGCGGCGCTCAATACCGCGCACCTGTATCGTGCGGCCAATGAGGGACGTCGGCTGGCAGAAGAGGCGAGTCAGATTAAGAGCCGGTTCCTGTCAATGGTCAGTCACGAGTTACGCACGCCACTGAATCTGATCGTGGGGATGAGCGGCCTGCTATTGCAAGAGAGTGCCGGCAAGGCTTCGCCGCTGCCGGACCAGATGCGACGGGATATAGAACGTATTTATGCCAATGCCCGGCATCTCGGCCGTCTCATCGACGATGTGCTGGATCTTGCCAGCAGTGATGCCGGACAGTTGCGGCTGACGTATGAGTTTGTTGATCTGGCCCAGACGCTGCGCTCGGTTGCCGAAGCGGGGAGACAGATGGCCGAGGATAAGGGATTGGTTTGGGAAGAATCGTTGCCTGAAAACGGCCCCTGGGTGTGGGGGGATCGCACGCGCCTCCATCAGGTAGTGTTGAATCTGATTGCCAATGCAGTCAAGTTTACTTCGGTGGGACGGGTCAGCCTGTCGCTGGAGAGCGCGCCGGGTTCGGCTACGGTTCTCGTGCGCGATACCGGCATGGGGTTGCCACCGGAAGAGCAACAGAGTATTTTCGACGAGTTTCGCCGTTCGCAACGCTCGGTAGTGAGGGGCTACGGCGGGATTGGGCTGGGGCTGGCCATCTGCAAGCGGCTGGTGGAAATGCACGGCGGGGTGATCGGAGTGCGGTCCAGCGGCCGGGAGGGTGAGGGGTCGGAGTTCTTTTTCACGCTGCCGACCGTGCCCCCTCCGGCAGCCCGACCAAGGCGTGAACGGGCTTTTGCGGAGGCCGCGCCCCAGGTGTTGGTGCTGTCGGCCGAGCACAACGGGGTAGAGTTGCAACGCCACCTGCGGGAAAGGGGCTTCTCGGTCCAGGCGCTGCCCATGAACAATAGCGCGGCCTGGCTCTCTCACCTGCTGAATGAGCCATGCCATGCCGTGGTTCTGGATATCACCCACGGTGCCGAGTCGGCCTGGCAGGTGCTAAAGATGCTGAAGAGCAATCCCGCCACACAGGATGTGCCTGCCCTGTTTTACGCGGCGACCGAAGAGCACGGGGTAGTGCTGGAGATGGACTACCTGACAAAGCCTATCGCGGTGGAAGATCTGACCCGCGCGCTGGACCAGTATTCGCTTTCGGAGATCCGCGAAGAAGGCAGCCATACGGTGCTGGTGGTCGATGATGATCCGCATACAGTGGATCTGCATGCTCGCATCATTCAATCACAGACGCCGGCGTACAGGGTTTTGACGGCGCGATCGGGGCAGGAGGCGCTGGATATTCTGCGACGTTGCCATGTGGATCTGGTGCTACTGGATCTGATGATGCCGGAGTTGGATGGCTTCGGGGTTCTGGAAGCGATGCGGCAGGAGGAACGGACGCGCGAGATCCCTGTGATCGTGGTCACAGGACAGGTGCTGACGGAGGCGGAAATGGCCAGGCTAAACCAGGGGGTGGCAGCGGTGATGAGCAAGGGGATGTTCGGGCCGGAGGAGACGATGGCCCAACTGGAGGCGGCGCTGGCACGAAAGCAGAAGCTGAGCAATGAGGCGCGAAGGCTCGTGCGCAAGGCTATGGCCTATATACACAGCCACTATGCCGAATCCATCTCGCGGCAAGATCTGGCCCGCTACGTTGGTATGCACGAGGATTATCTCAGCTATTGTTTTCGCCAGGAAGTGGGTATGACGCCGGTGGCCTATCTGAATCGCTATCGCGTGAAGCGGGCCAAGGAGCTACTGTTGCAGACTGAGCGGAGTATTACGGCTATCGCGATGGATGTGGGTTTCTCCAGCAGCAGCTATTTCAGTCGCTTGTTCCGGCGGGAAGTGGGGGTATCACCAATGGAGTTCAGGCGTCGCGCCTGAGGTATTGGGGGCGCGCGAGGCCGGGGAGAGGGCGGCGCCCGCTGCCGCCGACGCAGTCGGCGGCCCTACGCCGCTGCGCCAGCCACCGCGTCCTGAACAACAACCGGGACCGCGGCGCAGCGGCGTAGGACGGGCAGGATGCCCGCAGCCGCGGCAAGAAGCGGGCGCGCGGTTCAGCACGGGGGCCAGCCTACGACGGGCATCCTGCCCGTGCGGGCGCCGCCGCACACACCCCGCCAACGCGCCTGCCTCGCATTTTCACCCCCTTTCGCCTCAGCTTCCCTGTTTTGTACAACTCCTTCGCGCTTTTCGACAAGCCAGCGACCTGTTGCCTGCCGTACAATAGAAATAGGTTTGAAAGCGCTCCCAACCCTTTTCCTGTCCCCATCATGGCCATTACCCTGGAGCAAATAGCCAAAATGGCGGGAGTTTCCCGTTCGACCGCCTCTCGCGTCATCAACAATCATCCGCATGTCCGGCCCGAAGTACGGGAGCGGGTATGGCGCATCATCCGCGAAGTGGGGTATGAACCGAATCCGGCCGCGCGTGCCCTTGCTGCCCGCCGGCTGCCGGACGAGCAACCCGATACCGGAGAAGGAGGTACATCCGACAGCGACTAACCCACCTACACCGATCCGTTCTCAACTCGTTTCTCCCCTCTCTACCCATTTCCAAGTACCAAGGAGTCGTTTACTATGTCCAAGAAAGCTCTCACCCTGACCGGCCTGCTATTCCTGTTGTTGGCGGCCCTGGCCCTTGCCGCCTGCGCGCCTGCGGCCCCTGCCCAGGCCCCTGCCGAAGCGCCTGCGGCCGAAGCCACCGAAGCACCCGCCGCCGCCCCCACCGAGGCGCCGGCTCCCGCTCAACCGGCTGCCGGAGAGCGTGTCCAGGTCCGCTGGTTCGTCGGTCTTGGCGCCGGCTCGGACGAAGGCACCTTCGACCCGCAGAACGCCTTCGTCGAGAGATACAATGCCAGCCAGGACAAGATCGAACTGAAGCTGGAGATCGTGGACAATGACGTCGCTTACGATACCTTGGCCACCCAGATCGCGGCCGGCAACGCCCCCTGCATCGTCGGTCCCGTCGGTATTCGCGGCCGCGACAGCTTCAAGGGTGCCTGGCTCGACCTGCAGCCCTACATCGACAAGTACAACTACGACCTCAGCGACTTCGACCCGAACATGGTCAAGTTCCTCTCGGTGAAAGAAGAGGGCCAGCTCGGCATCCCCTTCGCCGTCTTCCCCTCCTTCATCCTCTACAACAAAGACCTCTTCGACGAAGCCGGCCTGGAATATCCGCCTGCCCATCATGGTGATCCCTACGTGTTGGATGGCCAGGAAGTCGACTGGAACATGGACACCCTGCGCGAAGTTGCCATGCGCCTGACCGTCGATGCCAACGGCAACGACGCCACCTCGCCCGACTTCGACCCTGAAAACATCGTCCAGTTCGGGTTCATGAACCAGTGGACCGACCCGCGCGGTGTTGGCACCTTCTTCGGTGCAGGCTCGCTGGTGGACGAAAACGGCAACGCCCAGATCCCCGAAAACTGGAAGGCCGCCTGGAAGTGGACCTATGACGGCTGGTGGAAAGACTGGTTCATTCCCAACGGCCCCTACAGCGGCGCCGACTTCCTGCAGGGCCCCGGCGGCCCCTTCAGCTCCGGCAACATGGGCATGATCCACATCCACATGTGGTACGTGGCACCCTGGGCCCTGGGCGACGTCGACTTCGACTGGAACCTGGCGGCCACCCCCAACTACAAGGGCACCATCACCGCCAAGATGCACGCCGACACCTTCGGCATCCTCAAGGGTTGCCCGACGCCCGACGAAGCCTTCCAGGTGCTCACCTACATGCTCAGCAAGGAGCACGCCAACGAGCTGCTGACCATTTACGGCGGCATGCCGGCCCGGCTCTCCCTGCAGCCTGACTACTTCCAGCTCTACCAGGAGACCAACTTCCCGGACAAGACCGACATCAACTGGGACGTCGTGGTCGAGGCCATGGCCTATGCCGACAACCCCAACCACGAGAGCTGGATGCCCAGCTTCCAGGAGACCACCGACCGTTACAACGAGTTCTGGAACTACCTGGCCAACACGCCAGACGCAGACTTCGAGGCCGAGGTGGAGAAACTGCGGGAAGACCTGCAGGCCATCTTCGAAGCAGCAGCCCAGTAACCCTGCCCGCCATTCCAAACGGCCCATCCCGCCTCCGGGGTGGGCCGTTTGTCCTCAGGAGCCAGACCTATGGCAATTGCACCCGATCTCAGCGGCGCCATGAAAGGTGCCTCCGTAACTCTCAGGCGTCAGAAGCTCAGTCGCCTGGAAAAGAAGGAGATGAGATGGGGACTGGCCTTCCTCAGTCCCTGGATGATCGGCTTCCTTGCCTTCTACTTCCTGCCTATGATCGCCTCCTTCTTCTTTTCTCTACTGGACTTCAACCCTGCAGTGCCCGATCAGGCCAGGTTCATCGGTTTCGACAACTGGCGCCGCGCTCTGTTTCAGGACGAAGAAGTCTGGCTCTCTTTCATCCGTACCCTCCACTTCTCTGCCATTTCCTTGCCGATATCCCTGAGCTTTGCCTTCTTCCTGGCCATCTTGCTGAACTCCAAGCACGTCCTGGGCAAGACCCTCTATCGTACCCTCTTCTACATGCCGTCCATGATCCCCCTGGTCGCTACCGTGCTGATCTGGAACGGCGTGCTCAACGAACAGACGGGTTGGATCAATGTCATCATCGAGAAGGTAACCGGCATTCAGGCCACCGGCACCAATGGCATCCGCTGGCTGGCCAACCCCCGGTTGGTCTATTTTGCCTACACCATGTTTGGCCTGTGGGGCATCGGCAACGCCATGATCATCTTCCTGGCCGGTCTGCAGGGTGTGCCCACCGAGCTGTATGAAGCCGCCGAGATCGACGGCGCCGGTTGGCTCAGACGGCTCATCCACATCACCATTCCCATGCTCACGCCCGTCATCTTCTACCAACTCGTCCTGGGCGTGATCTATTCCCTCCAATACTTTCTGGCACCCTTTGTCCTTAACGGCGGCACCGGCTTCCCCGAGGGCAAGACCCGCTTCTACATGGTCTACTTCTACAAACAGTCCTTTACCTTTTTCAACATGGGCTACGGCGCCACCCTGGCGTGGTTAATGTTCATCGTCGCGCTGATCCTGACCATCATCCTCTTCGGCACGGCGCGCTACTGGGTGTACTACGCTGCGGAGGAAAGATAATGCTACGCACTGCACCATCATCTGGACACGTAATTCCCAAGGCCGTGCGCGTGGCCGGCATGCGGCTCGCCCTCACCGGGCTCACCCTGGCCGTGCTCTTCCTCTTCCTCATCCCCATGGTCTACGGCGTTGTCACCGCCCTGAAGACCGACAACCAGATCTCGAAGACCGGCGCGCCCTGGTGGCCGGCAAGCGAACGCACCTTTACCTATGAGGGCAAGGAGTACGACATCTACAAGGTGCCTATCGGCGGGGAAATCAAGGAATGGGCACTCTACAAGAAGGGTCGTAAGAGCAGCCTCTTCATCGATCCCCAGAACCCCGATGCCGGGCCCATAGAATGGGAGGGTTCCTGGCGCCAGCTCGACCGCGTCTGGGAGCCCGATCCCCAGTGGTCCAACTTCCCTGAGGCCTGGAATACCATCGATTTCATCGTGCTGCTGCGCAACACCCTGATGTACGCCGGCATCACCACCTTTGGCGCCGTACTCTCCGCAGCTCTGGTGGCCTACGGCTTCGCCCGTTTTCGCATCCCGGGCAAGAACGTGCTTTTCATGCTCATGCTCTCCACCGTCATCCTGCCCGGTGCCGTCACCCTCATCCCTACCTACTTCGTCTTCCTGCAGATCGGCTGGGTTGGCACCTGGCTGCCACTGATCGTGCCGGCCTTCTTCTCCTGGGGCACTAACGTCTTTCTCTTGCGCCAATTCTTCATGGGTATCCCCCGCGACCTGGATGAAGCGGCCATGATCGACGGCGCCAGCCCCCTGCGCATCTTCATCTCCATCATCTTGCCCATGTCCACTCCGGCCCTCACGGCTGTGGCGCTGTTCCACTTCTTCTGGGCCTGGAACGACTTCTTCGGTCCCCTGATCTACCTGGCGGGGCATCCCGAGAAATTCCCCATCACCGTGGGCCTGACCGCCTTCAACAACCTCTACTCACAGAACACCAACCTCATTCAGGCGGCCTCCCTGATCTCGGCTGCCCTTCCCGTCGTCGTCTTCTTCCTGGCCCAGCGTGTATTCATGCAGGGCGTTGTGATTACCGGCGTCGAGAAATAAGGGCCCCCATGCGCCGGTTTGGTCTTTGTCTCCTCTTGTTGTTGGCGTTGTCGGCCTGTACCGTCCCGCAGGTTGCCACCCCCACACCTCCACCAACCCCGGCGACCGACGAACTGCTGGTCGACGCGAGCCGGGATCTGGGTACCATCAGCCCCTACGTGTTCGGCGCCAACCACGGCCCCTGGGCCGTAGTCTCGGCCGATTTGATGGACGAGGCCCAGACCGCCGGCATCACCTTTCTGCGCTTTCCGGGCGGCAACTGGGGTGACGAGAACGATCTGCGGCCCTACCACATCGACGGCTTCCTGGCCCTGGCGCGCCAGCTTGGCGCCGAACCGCAGATCTCCGTGCGGCTGCGCGGGGGCACACCCGAACAGGCTGCCGAACTGGTCCGTTACGCCAACATCGAAAAAGGCTACGGCATCCGCTACTGGAGCATCGGCAACGAGCCCGGCCTCTATCATTCCAAGCCCGGCTTCGAGGGCTACGACACCGCCCGCCTCAACCGCGAATGGCGGGCCATCGCCCAGGCCATGCGCCAGGTCGATCCCGACATCCTGCTCCTCGGCCCCGAGGTCACGCAATACACCGGCCATCCCGAAAGCGACCCCAAAGACGCCGCCGGCAAAGACTGGGTGCGTACTTTCCTGGAGGCCAACGGCGATCTGGTGGACATCGTCTCCATCCATCGCTACCCCTTCCCCAAGAGCATGACCGCGGGCACGGCCAGCCCTGCCGAACTGCTGGCCAACCCCGCCGAGTGGGACCACATCATCCCCACCCTGCGCGAGCTGATCCGCCTGACCACCGGCCGCGAGCTGCCCATCGCCATCACCGAGATCAACTCCTACTGGACCAACGTCAGCGGCGGCGAGACCACGCCCGACTCCTTCCTCAGCGCGCTCTGGTGGGCCGACACCCTCGGCCACCTGATCAGCCAGGACGTGCAGATCGTGGCCTTCTTCTCGCTGCAGAGCAACCCTTCGATTGGCGGCTACGGCCTGCTGGCCCGCCGGGATGTGCGGCCCGGCTACTACGTCTACCGCCTCTACAGCCACTTTGGCCGGCAGCAGGTGGCCGCCGCATCCGGCGATCCGGCCATCTCCCTCTACGCGGCCCGCCGCGACGACGGTGCCCTGACCGTGCTGGCCATCAACCGTAGCGACCGGAGCCGCAGCCCGCGGTTGAAGATCGTCGGCTTTGACCCGGCGCCGGCGGTGCAAGCCTGGCTTTTCGACGCCGAACACCCGGTCGAGGCCCTGCCTCCGCTCGACGGCCCACCCGAGACCGTCACCCTGCCGCCCTACTCGGCCACCCTTCTCATTTTTTCCTCCGACTCATGACCCACACGAAACGCCTCGCTCTTCTCGCTATCTTCTTTGTGTTGCTGGCCGCCTGCAGCGGCTCTACGCCCACGCCCGCATTGCCCACGCCCACACCCGGCCCCCTGGCCCCCGTCGGCGTGCCCCGTGAGACCTACTACGCGCCCTTTCCCGTCACCATCACCCTCGACGGTGATCTGAGCGACTGGGAGGGCGTGCCACGCGTGCTCATCCCCGAAAAAGCCGCCCAGATCACCGGCGCCACCTCGGTCTCCTTTGCGGCCGCGGCCGACGACCGCAACCTCTACTTCCTGGCCGTGGTCACCGATCCGCACATCGTAACCGGCAAGCACGGCAGCGACTACTGGAACGAGGACTCGGTCGAGTTCTACATCAACGCCACCGGCGACCTCAGCCTGACCGCCTACCGGGACGGCGTGGCCCAGATCACCATCCCGCCCCTGAACATCGGCAGGACACCCGAGGAGACCCTCTTCGGCGGCGTGCGCCATGAGACCGCCGAGCCACGCGCCAAAGTCGTGGAGACCCCCGACGGCTACGCCATCGAGGCCGCGGTCCCCCTGAGAACTCAGGTCTGGGACATCACCCCACAGCATGGCGGCGTATTGGGCTTTCAGGTGCATCTCAACGGCGCCAGCGAAGGCAACCGCAACCTCAAGGTCATCTGGAGCAAGTTCGACACCGGCGATAGCTCCTACTACGACCCCAGCGTCTTCGGCAAGCTGATCTTTTACGAGATCGGCCGGCCTGCGCCCGCGGAGATCACCCCACCCACGCCGGTGGCCGAGGCGGTAGAGCCCGTACCTGCCGACGCCCTCTACAAACAGGCCGATGCGCCCGTCGCCGACCGCGTCGAAGACCTGCTGGCCCGCATGACCCTGGCCGAGAAGATCGGCCAGATGACCCTGGTGGAGAAAAACAGCATCCGGCCAGACGACATCGCCCCCCTTGGCATCGGTGGACTGCTCAGCGGCGGCGGGGGTTATCCCAAATCCGGTAACAGCCCGGAGAAGTGGGCCGAGATGGTGGACGGCTTCCAGCAGGAGGCCCTGGGATCGCGGCTGGGTATCCCCCTGATCTACGGCGTGGACGCGGTGCACGGCCACAGCAATGTGCGCGGGGCCACCATCTTCCCGCACAACATCGGCCTGGGCGCGACCAACGACCCCGACCTCATGACCGAGATCGGCCGGGCCACGGCCCTGGAGATGGCCGCCACCGGCATCTACTGGAACTACGCGCCCGGCGTCATGGTGCCGCAGGACATCCGCTGGGGCCGCACCTACGAGGGCTACGGCGAACGGCCGGAGCTGGTCTCGGCCATGGCAGTCTCCTACCTGCAGGGCCTGCAGGCCGCCGACCTCTTCCCGCCCAACCGCGTGGTGGGCACGCCCAAACATTTCGTGGGGGACGGCGGCACCCGCTGGGGCACCGGTGGTAGCGGCTACAAAATCGATCAAGGTGTGACCGACGTGGACGAGGCCACCCTGCGAGCGGTCCACCTGCCTCCTTATCAGGCCGCCATCGCGGCCGGTGCCCGCACCATAATGGTCTCCTACTCCAGTTGGGGGGGCATGAAGATGCATGCCCAGAAGTATCTGATCACCGACGTGCTCAAGGGAGAACTCGGCTTCGACGGATTTGTCGTCTCCGATTGGGGCGCCGTCGACCAGATCACGCCGGACTACTACCAGGCCGTGGTCACCGCCATCAACGCCGGCATCGACATGAACATGGTGCCCTACGACTACCGGCGTTTCATCAACACCCTGACCAAGGCGGTGGAGACGGGCGACGTGTCCAGGGAACGCATCGACGACGCGGTGCGCCGCATCCTCACCGTCAAGTTCGAGATGGGCCTGTTCGAGCAGCCCTTCTCCCGGCCCGATCTGCTGCCCCTGGTGGGCTCGGACGAGCATCGGGCTCTGGCCCGCCGCGCCGTGGCCGAGTCGCTGGTGCTGCTCAAGAACGAGGGTGGTCTACTGCCCCTCTCGCCCGACATCGGCCACGTCTACGTCGGCGGCTCTGCGGCCGACGACATCGGCATCCAGTCCGGCGGCTGGACCATCGAGTGGCAGGGCAAGAAGGGCGACATCACGCCGGGGACCACGATCCTGCAGGGGATTCAGCAGGTGGTCGGGCCCGGCACCACGGTCGAGTACAGCCGGGCCGGCCGCTTCCAGGGCGATGCGTCCGCCGCCGATGCCGTCTGCATCGCGGTGGTGGGCGAGCTGCCCTACGCCGAGGGCAAGGGTGACAGCGATCGTCTGAGCCTGCCGCCCGGCGAGCTCCGCATCCTGCGCCGCATGGAAGATAGCTGCGCCAACCTGGCCGTGGTGCTGGTCTCCGGCCGGCCCCTGCTCATCGCCGACCATCTGCCCCGATGGGATGCGCTGGTGGCCGCCTGGCTGCCCGGCAGCGAAGGCGCGGGCGTGGCCGACGTTCTCTTCGGTGATGCGCCCTTCCGCGGCAAGACACCGGTTACCTGGCCGGTCTCGGCCGACCAGCTACCCCTGGGTGCATCCGACCAGCCGCCCTTGTTCCCATTTGGCTTTGGCCTGACGCCCTGACCATGTACCGACGTCTCTTTCTGCTGCTCAGCCTGGTTGTTTTGGCTGCTGCCTGTGCACCCCAGGCAGCTCCTGTGCCGTCCCCCACTTCCACACCCACGCCCATCCCGGCCCCGGCCGGCCGGGAGCTGATGTGGCATGACGAGTTCGACGGCGAGAGCCTGAATCCCGCCGACTGGAACATCGAGACCGGCGCGGGTGGCTGGGGCAACAACGAGTTGCAGTTCTACACCGATCGGCCCGAAAACCTGCGCCTGGAGGACGGCGTACTGGTCATCGAGGCCCGGCAGGAGGACTACAAGGGCAGTCGCTACACCTCGGCCCGCATCAACACACAGTACAAACACGCTTTCCGATACGGCCGCATCGAGGCCCGCCTCAAACTGCCCACGGGCAAGGGCATCTGGCCGGCCTTCTGGATGCTGGGCGAGGACCTGCCCCGCGCGGGGTGGCCGGCCGCCGGCGAGATCGACATCATGGAAAACATCGGCGAGCCGCACACTGTCTACGGCACGGTGCACGGTCCCGGCTATTCCGGGGCCGGCGGCGTAGGCGCGCCCTACACCGTGGCCGGCGCGGCCCTGACCCAGGACTTCCACACCTACGCCATCGAGTGGGCGCCGGGCGAGATCCGCTGGTACCTGGACGACGCCCTCTTCAACATCGTGGACGAGGGCGACGTGCCCGGCCCCTGGGTCTACGACCATCCCTTTTTCATCATCCTTAACCTGGCCGTAGGCGGCAACTGGCCCGGCAACCCCGATGCCAACACCCGCTTCCCCCAACAACTGCTGGTGGACTACGTGCGCGTCTATCGCAACCCCGGTCTGGAACTGGGGCCGCGGCTCAGCCTGCACGCCGCCGACGTGCGCCTGAGTCTGACCCAGACCGGTGACGCCGTCCAGGCCGAGGGCTGGATCACGGTGGTGGACCAGGACGGCCGGCCGGTGGAGGGCGCAGTGGTCACCGTGGGGTGGCTGGGCGTGGTACACGGCGCCACGGCGGAAGCGGCCACCGATGCCGAGGGCCTGGCCGGACCTTTCGTCGGCCGCATGGTGAGCAGGGCCAACGAGGTGAGCCTGTGCATCAGCGACATCCGCAAGGCCGGCGCCGACTACGACAAGAGTCAGAACGTGACCACCTGTGCGTTTGAGTCACCCTAACACATCGCCGCTTCCATGTCGCCTTTGTGCCCTCCGTTTTTTTAACGCAAAGACGATTTGATGCAATCAGGCCAGCCTGTGGGACATGCTTTCCAGCATGTCCGGGCAGACTGGAAAGTCTGCCCTACACAACTCATTGATCCCAACGGGAGGACCGAAGCATGCAATACCGTACCCTTGGAAAAACCGGACTGCAAATCTCCGAAATCGGCTTCGGCCTGTGGGCCGCGGGTGGCGACGCCTGGGGCCCCACCGATGATCAGGACATCCTCGACGCCATCGACTACGCGCTGGATCACGGCGTGAACTTCTACGACACGGCCGACGTGTACGGCTGGGGGCACAGCGAGGAACTGCTGGGCCGGGCCATGCAAGGGCGCCGCGACCGTTTCATCGTGGCCACCAAGATCGGCTGGCGCGATTTCGACGGCGAGGCCGGCCGCTCGGCCTACACCACGGTCGAGAAGCTCATCGCCGGCGTCGAGAGCAACCTGCGCCGGCTCAACACCGACTATGTGGACATCATCCAGAGCCACATCAACTTCCGGGACCCGACCATGGAGGTCTTTCTGGAAGGCTTCCAGCGCCTGCAGCGGGATGGCAAGGTGCGGGCCTACGGCGTCAGCACCAGCGATTTCGAGTATTTGAAGGCATTCAACCACGACGGCAACTGCGCCACCCTGCAGATCGACTACAGCATCCTCAACCGCACGGCAGAAGCCGACATCCTGCCCTACTGCCAGGCGCAGAACATCGGCGTGATCGTGCGCGGGGCCCTGGCCATGGGCATCCTGACGGGCAAATTCACTCCGGAGACGCGCTTTCCCGAGAACGACTGGCGGCGCCGCTGGCACGAGAACGAGGACGAGTATCAGATCTTTCTGGACGATCTGCGCAAGGTCGAGCAACTGCGCCCCCTGGCCCAGGGCCGCAGTCTGGTGCAACTGGCACTGCAGTTCGTGCTGGCGCATCCGGCCGTCAGCACCGTGATCCCAGGCATCAAGAATGTGCGTCAGGCCGAGGCCAATCTCGCCACCGCCGGCCTGCCGCCCCTCACGCCCAAAGAGCTGGCCCAGATCGACACCATCGTGCCGCCCGGCGGCGGCCGCAAGATCTGGCCGGCTTGATTTCCGCACCACACATCAAGGAGTAGCTGTATGAAACCCACTCCCCGTCTACTGTTTCTGTTCTTATCGGTCGTGGGGCTGCTGGTGTTGCTGGCTGCCCCGGCCGTCCTGGCTCAGCCTGGCGGCGGTCCGCCCGTCATCGATGATTTCGAGAGCGGCCTGCCGGGCACCTGGTTCCAGTACGGCGATTACGGCAGCGGCACCTACATCAACACCACCATCGTGCCCACCGACACGGTGCCGGGACTCACCCCCAACAACGTGCTGGCCATCGAGTACAACTCGGCCGGCTGGGGCGCCGGCACCGGCAACAACCTGGGTGGCCAGGACTGGAGTCAATACGACGGCTTCAGCTTCTGGTTCAAGGGAGCCGCCACGGGCGCTACCTTCCGGGTCATCCTGAGCGACAACCCCAATCCCGACCTGCCCGGCGACACGGCCGAGCGCTTCGCCTACGAATTCGTCGACAACAGCGCCGAGTGGCAACACATC